>USFK01000065.1 GCA_900553935.1 uncultured Collinsella sp. | reverse complement strand
GCAAGCAGGTGCAGCACGCGGGCGGCAAACTGGCGGATGCGGCGCGTGGGGCAGCCGAGCTCCTGGACCAGTCGATCGACGGCGTTCTCGTTCTCCTCTGCCAGCTGGAGCTGTGCCAGCTCCTCGTCGGTGAGCTGTTCGTCTTTGTTTTCTGCAATAGTTACCTCTTCTTTTTATTTCTTGGCGTGCTTGCCAGCACCCTTGCTGTCATCGGTGACCGAGATGAGCTGTCGGTCGGCCGCGCCATTGCGACGTGCACGGCGGCGTTCCTCGGCATCGCCCGCGTCGGCGGCGGCTCGATGAGCCTTGTTGACGTTAAAGACCTCGTCGTGCTTGCGCCACGGACCGACGGACTCGCCAAAGCTCATCTTAAGGCCGGCGATAAAGCCACCGAGCCAGCCGATCGGCGCAAACTGCACCAGCGGGAACAGCGAGAACACCCAGGTCAGCAGGACGACTGCCGCCGCTCCCGCAAAGTTGGCAATCCAGTAGTCGCGCTTGGTGATGACGCGCTTTTCGCACGCCCACTGACCGCACAAAAAGCCGATGTAGATCGCAAAGAGAAAGAGCACCAGCGCAAGCACCACGAACGTCCAGCTCATGGGCGCTACTCCTCGTGATGGTGGCCGCAGCAGCACTCGTGGCCGTCATCATGGCCGTGGCCGCCGCAGCACTCGTGGTCCTCGCCGTGATGGTGGCCGCAACCGCACTCATGGTCGTCGCCGTGCTCGCCGCAACCGCAACCGTCCTCGTGGGCACCGTGCTCCTCGGGGCGATACTGCGACCAGTCCAGACCGGCGGCGATGGCGTCGGCCTCCTCCTTGTAGAGGACCGTGATGGCCTGGGTGCCCAGCTTGGCGCCACCGATGGCGTCAAGCATGTCGTAGAGCGTAAAGGCCACGTCGGCGCCGGGCAGCGCGAGCTCGCGGTCATCGGCGTAGGCGAGCGCCAGACGCAGGTCCTTAATGAAGTGCTCGACCATAAAGCCGGGCTTGTAGTCGCCGTCGAGCGCCTTGGGGGCCAGACTCTCCATGGCGCCGGACTTGCCGGTGCCGCCCAGGATCATCTGGCGGGTCTTCTCCAGGTCAAGGCCGCTCAGCTCGGCAAATGCCATGGCGTCGGCCATGCCGACCATGCAGGCGCCCAGCGACACCTGGTTGGCGAGCTTGGCAGCCTGACCCTTGCCGGCGCCATCGAAGCAGCAGATGTTGGCCGCAAAGGTGGCAAGGATATCGCGGACCGGCGCGATGTCGTTCTCGGTGGCGCCCACGATAGCCGTGAGCGTGCCGGCGATGGCGCCCGACTCGCCGCCGGTGACGGGGCAGTCAAACGCCATGCGACCGGAGACTTGAGCGGCCTCGGCAATGTCACGGGCGAGCTCGGGCGAGCTCGTGGTGAGGTCGATCAAGACCGCGCCCGGCTTGGTGCACGCGAGCAGGCCGTCGCCCGCCAGGTAGAGCTCCTCGACCTCGGAGGGATAGCCCACCATGGTAAAGACGACATCGGCGTTCGCCACGGCATCGGCCGGCGTATCGGCCCAGACGGCGCCGCGCTCAACGAGCGCTGCGGCCTTGGACTTGGTGCGGTTGTTGACCGAGACGGGATAGCCGGCATCCAGGATGTGGCCGGCGATGGGGGCACCCATGATTCCGGTGCCGATAAATGCGACAGAGAGCTTGTTTGCCATGAAACCTTTCCTTTTGGGTTGGGTGTTATTACCAGGTTGAATACTCGGTGCCAGCGTTTGGGCTGTGAGTTGAGGGCGATTACGGCCGCGTTACTTGCCTACTGGCCGCGCACCCGGCGGGCGATGCGGTCGGAAAGAGACGCCTTGTCGGCGCGGTTCTTACCCCAAAACGCGCAGGCCACCATGCCGGGACCCACGTGCGAGCCGATGGTGGGGCCCACAGAGCTGCGAATAATCGTGACGTCGGCGCAGCCCTCCTCCTTGCGGATGGCGGCCTCGAGCCAGTCGCCGTCCTTTTCGGCATCGGCCGTCATAATGGCGATGGGCATGGTGCGATCGGGCACATAGTTCTCGCGGAACGACTTGAGAATGGACTTGAGCGCCTTCTTGCGACCGCGGTTGACGCCGATCAGCGACAGCGAGCCGGCCAGGTCGTAGGACAGCTCGGGTTTGACGTCGAGCTTTGCCGTGAGCTGTGCCGCCGCGGGCGGAATGCGGCCGCCGGCAGCCAGCGCGTCAAAGCTCTCGAGCGTAAAGTAGCCGTGCACGTAGGTCTTGGCCTCGTTTGCCCAGTCGACCAGCTGCTTAGCGGTCAATCCCGCCGAGCGCTGGCGCACGGCCTCAAGCGCCAAGAGCTCGCCGGTCGCACAGGGCAGAGCGTTGTCGACCACGTACAGCTCAAAGTTGGGATACTCGGCGCGCACGGCGTCCGCCGCCTGGCACGCGGAGTTGTAGCTCGACGACAGCGCCGAGGTAAAGCACAGGTAGACCGTGGGCGTACCCTCTTTGGCGCACTCGGTAAAGAACTCGATATAGCGACCGAGCGACACAGCCGAGGTGGACACGCGGGCACCGGCGCGCATGCGGTCGTAGAACTCCTTGGGTGTGATGCTCGACCAGATGTCATCCGTGCGCTCCTCGCCATCGATAATGAAGGGGAAGCCCAGGATATCGACATCGAGGTTCGCGGCGACCTCGGGGCTAAAGTCGCAGCAGGTATCGACGACGATGCGGCAACGGTCAGAATGACCGGCGGATGCGGCCTTGTCCATCAAAGCGACTCCTTACGTAAAAAGGCGGCCACCCGCATGGGATGGCCGCCAACCGTTAACTCATGCAAGTTAACGTATTTTACTCGTCAAGTGTTTCGATGCGGGGCTTGATGATGCCATATCCACCATTCTTACGGTGATACACCACATTGATGAGACCGGTCGTCGCGTTCTCGAACACGTAGAAGTCGTGGCCCAGCAGATCGGTCTGCACCAGCGCCTGCTCCTCAGTCATCGGGGTGACGTCGATAACCTTCTCGCGGACGAGCAGGTCGTCCTCCTCCTCGGGCAGCAGCAGGTCGGCCAGATCCTCGACGCGCTCGACCGGCGCGACATCCGCGGCGCTGGCACCGCCCTGGCGGTTGTCCACGACCTTGGTCTTGAACTTACGCAGCTGGCGGGTGACCTTATCGGCGGAGAGGTCGATGGCGGCGTACATATCTGCACCGTGCTCGGCAACGCGAATCACCGAACCGCGGGCGCGAACCGTAACCTCGACGATTGCCGGGTTGGGGTTCGAGGGGTTCTTCTCATAGCGAAGTACAACGTCGACCGTCATGGGCTCGATATCGAAAACCTTGAGCGCCTCGCCGATCTTCTCATCCACATGCGCACGCAGAGCATCGGTTACCGTCGTCTTGCGTCCAGAAACCTTGATATCCATACGTGGCTCCAATCTGCCTCGGGGACTTACTGTACTGGCTATGTACCCATTGCCGTGCATTTAATCACGCGGATTCCCAAAGACCCGAATAACGATTGCTTGATACCGCATACCGAAGTCTCGCACTTTTCTGTGGCAAAGTGCGCTATAGAAGAGCGACGGCGACTTTGGTTTTGCACCTAAAAAATGTCTTTGACCTGCTGGTTTTATGGAAACGAAAAAGCCGGGCTCCCCTGTTGGGAGAGCCCGGCGATGCGTGTTGAAACCGTGAAGAGGCGTCCCTCCTAGCGCATAGGAGACGCCACCCCTAGCAATAACTAGCTATTGAGCTTGTTAATGTCGTCGTCGGTGATAGTGCCCTCCTGGCTGGACGATTTATCCTCGGAGGATGCGCCATCGCTGCTCGAATCGGAGGATGCGGACTCGCTGGATCCGGTGTCGGTCGGCTGCACGTCGGCGCCCGAGACCGTCTTGGTGGTGAGGTCATAGGGCATCGTGCCGTACCAGACGGAGTGGACCGCCTCGAGCGTACCGTCGACCGTGATGCCGTCGAGGGCATCGCTCACGGCACGGCACAGTTCGTCATTGGACGAGAGGCCCGCAACACCAAGCGTCGAGGGCGCCTCGAGCGCACCGACATAGGAGATCTCGCTCATCAGGCGTGCAAGGTAGCCGCCGGCCGTGGAGTCGCAGATCACATAGTCGACCTCGCCGGACTCGAGCGCCTCAAAGCACTCGTTGATGTTGGGGTAGGTCTTTTGGTTGGCGGTGATGCTCTGCTTAGCAAGCGCCTCCTGCGAGGCCGAGGACATCTGGACACCCAGAGTAGACGTGTTAAGGGTATCGGTGGAAACGTTTAGCGACCCACCATCGCTGGTTCTACCGAACACGGAAGCGGCATCGTACAGGCAGGTGCCGAGCGAGCTAACGTCCCCGTCCGTGGAGTTGATCTCGCCGATAAAGATATCAGCCTTTTTGTCGCCGAGCGCGGAACCTGCCGAGGACGCATCGACAAAGGCGACCTTAAGGCCCATGCGGCTTGCAAGGGCGCGGGCGGCGTCAACCGCATACCCCGTGAGCTCGCCGTCGGCGTCCTGCATGGCCTGCGGCGCATCGGAGGTATCGAGGGCAACCGTCAGGGTTCCGGGAGTGACCAGAGCATCGTCCGACACCGCCGGCGTGACGGTCTCGTACTCGATCTGGTCGATCGTGGGAGTCGTGAACGTAGACAGCGGGTTGAACGCGCATCCGCTCAGACCCAAAACGGCGATGACCGCTGCGGTCCCAGCACCTAACCGAGCCGCGTGCATCAAGCTGCCCCTCACCATGTCCACTACCCTGCCTTCTGTGTCGTATACGATCCGTGCGATGCGCGGAATATCAGATTGTTCCCACCAGCTGACCTGGTATTTGACCCCACACTTGCGCACCGGGGTGTTTGCTCGGGAGGCCGCAGCCACCTTCACGACTGGCCCGCTCGCCCGCGAGGCGGTATTGCCCCAAAGAAAGTAGAACGGACGGTGCGGCTTACATCTAGGACGCGCCATGATCGCGCCGCGCGCACGCGGTCGCTTACGTGGATCCCTTTGACCGCGTCTGTCTTGGACTAGGACGGGCATTTCGTCCGTCCGCAACCACAGCCTGGTAGGAACGTAGCGCATTATAGCTAAGTTCAAGCTAAAGTTTAAGGTTAGGGGCGTCATTCGCATCGCGAGTACAGATTTCGCAGGTCGGAGTGGGCTATTCGTGCCCCTATGAAGCCCGGAGCTCCCCTGTGGGGAGCTCCGGGGCACCCTTCTTAGGGTGCCGTGGCCAAAAAATGGCAAATATGAGTACTGTCACCAATTTAGTAACAGGCAATTTTGGCCTCTCGGACAGATTTTGCGCTCAGTGTCGCCAACCTGATGCTTGGTTATTCTACATTTGTTTATTATCTTCTTACTTTACGCCGCCTCCGAGTCCTAGATTCCTTGATTTTGCTGTTACTGATTTAGTGACAGTACTCATATTTGCCATATTTTGGCCAGGGTATATGATTAACCCCCTATTTTCGACGCGAATTAGACCGGCTTAAGCCCAAAACACGCCCGCAGCGTGCTAAGCAACGCCTCTTGCTTCTTCCTGCGGGCATCGACACGATTCCGGTACCGCTTTCGCATACGCTGGTGCATGCGCCATGCGAGCGCTTCCATCGCTTCCATGTCGCAGAGCATTTCGTTGTTGACCGTCGCGACCTCGATTCCCATAGTAATCAAGCCCGTGTTGCGTTTTTCATCATGGATACGTCCCTTCCGGGAGGAATGGCCCAGCTCACCGTTGTATTCAAGGTCAAACCGGGCTGTTTCCTGATACGCATCGCAAATTGCATGCGGCATCCCTGAGATTGCCTGCGCGCGGTCATCGAACTCGATCTTGTAGTCGGTCTTAAAAGGACCGCAGGCAAACCCACCATAGGAAAACGGAAGCGAAAACAGAGCGAGCATGATGCACTCCATGGGCGAGCGCAGGTTTTCTGACAGGTAGGGGCACAGGCGCAGCAGCTGTTTAGCGGCACTCCCCTTGCATGCGGCAAGGTAATCTGCCAGGCGATCGGGCGTCAGCACCGGCTCGACTTCAAAGTAGCCCACATCTGGCGGTTGATCCTTATCCTTTGCAAGCCTGTTCACGGTGGGTGAGCTGTAGGGAGGCAGATACTTCCCGCGATCGCTCAGTGAAATCTTGGAACACAGTTCCTGGGCCAGGGCAAACGCCTGGATACAGCCGACCTCGCGGGCGACGGCAACACAAAGGGCCTCGGGAGATAGGCTGTACACCCCCGGTTCTACCTCTAGAATCGAGCCGGCAGGTAACCCGGAACACACGGACCAGCCCACGCCAGGAATGCGGCGGCGCTGCGCCGCAGATCCCACCAGCAAGCACAGATCTTCTTGCACCTCGCCGCTTTTGGCTCCAATTCGCACCAGGTCGGGAAGATAGATATCCTCGGTCGAAGGCGATGACGTACACAGCACGCGGCGCTCCTCATCGGGCTCAAGGTCCTTCCAGCCGATGTAGCCCATCTGCCGGCGCTCGGCTCGAATCATACGCAACGCCGAGGCGCCCGTCAGGATCACGGAAGCCGCTAGCTGCTCTTTTGTCGGCTTGTTGCATTGCCTGATTGTTACCGCCACATGAATCACCCCTACCAAACGCGTGCGATAGCGAGGCCATCAACGGCCACGGCACCGGCGCGCTTGAGTTCCGCCGAAGCTGCCGCCATCGTCGCACCCGTGGTGATAACGTCGTCGATAAGCAGCAGGCGGCGGCCCCGCACGTCCTCAACGGTCTCGTACATGCCCCGGGCGCGTTCACGGCGTTCTTCACGGCCGAGTTCACGCTGGTCGCCATGGCCGTACTTAACGAGGGCATCGAGCAACGGAACACCCGACAGCTCGCAAAATGGGCGCGCGATGGCCTCCATATGATCGAAGCCGCGTCGCCGAAACGCCGCCGCAGTCGCGGGCACAAACACCACTGCATCGGCGCCGGACAACACGCCGCCGTAGCGTTCGGCCGCCGCGACCTGGGCATGTAAGGCGGTGTCGTATAGCAGCTCTGCCAGATACGGCGCCAGGCGTCGCTCGCCCGCGTCTTTGTACGCTTTAATGATCCGCGGCAGCGGATGCGTGTAAACGGCACATGCGAGGCACCGGTCGAGCGCTTCGGCCATCGCCGAGGACGAGCCCTCGACCGAGCACTCGGTGCACAGCAAGTCTCCAAACGGGGCACCGCATCGAGTGCAGCTATAACGCGGGTCGATAAGCGCAAGCGCCGCCAGGCAGTCTTGGCAAATAAGCGCGCCGGAGCGCTCGCAGCCGGCGCATCGCGTAGGCGACAACGCCTCAAGCGCCTCGTGCGCCGCCAGCTCGGCAAACGGTAGCAATTCGTCCGCAAACGGCAGGATGCCGACACCTTGCAGGCATCCCAACACATTCAAATGTCTCTTCACGACACAACCCTCCCTACGTTCGGTCGCAGGGAGGGTTGTTGATTCAGCGCTATGGTACCCCGACGCGTTTGGGGTCAGGCAGGTTAAATCCGCTCGCGGGCGTTATTCACCGGTAGGCGGTTGTGGCGCAGACGAAGACGGGGTCGAACCCTCGCCACCATCTTGACGCGGCTTGCGGGAACGACGACGGCGACGGCGCTTCTGGCCCTGGTCGGCCGAACCCTCGCCACCACGATCTTCGCGCGACTCGCGTTCGTCGCGAGCAGCGCCGCGC
>USFK01000064.1 GCA_900553935.1 uncultured Collinsella sp. | reverse complement strand
AACCACAATCTGGCGGTCAAAACGTCCCGGGCGCAAAAGAGCCGGGTCAAGAATACCCGGGCGGTTGGTGGCCGCCGCCGATAACGGCAACGTTGCGCTCGCCGTCGTTGGCGATAGCCTGGGCGCGCAGCTTGGGCAGCACGGCAGTCATGGCCTCGCGGGCGGCCTTGAGCTTGCTGGCGCGGATCTGGGCACCCTCGGGCTCGTAGAACGCACGCTCGCAAGCACGGCCGCAGGGATGCGGGCAGATGGTGCCAGTAATGAACGGCAGGGCGTTGCGCTCGATGATGATGTTGAGTGCGTCCTCGTAGCGTCCCTCGTCAACAGCCGCCAGGTAGGCGGGAATATCCTGCTGGATGGGGCAGCTCGTACGGCAAGGCGTGGTAAAGCAGTCGGAAAGCGGGCTCTTGCCGGCGACCTTGCGGTCGGGCAGCGGACGCAGCGGCTTCTTGTAGAGCGGGTTGGTGAGCGAGTCGGTCTGGATCGCAGTCACGGCCTCGAGCGAGACACCCGCGAACGGCTTGCCGTCCAGGTCGGCAAACTCGCCGGCCATCTGGCTAAAGCGCTCGTAGCCACCGGGCTTGAGCACGTCAGTCGCCAGGGTGACGGGCCAAATGCCGGCGTCATACAGGGCACGGATGTTGTAGACCGTGGCACCGCCGGAGTAGCTGATGCGCAGCTTGCCATCGAACTGCTCGGTAATGCGGCGGGCGGCCTCGATGGTCAGCGAGAACAGCGAACGGCCGGACATGTACATCTCGGTAGAAGGCAGCTCGTTCCTCGTCACGTCGACGGGGAACGTGTTGGTCAGCTTGACGCCAAACTCCAGGCCGCGCTCGGCGCACAGGGCAATCAGGCGCTCGAACATGGGCACGGCGTCGACCCACTGCAGGTCCTCGCGGAAGTGCGTGTCATCGAAGACGATGTAGTCAAAGCCCAGCTCGTTCAGGCGCTGGCGGGCAAACTCATAGCCCAGCAGCGTGGGGTTGCACTTGATGTAGGTGTTGAGGCCCTTCTCGGTGATCAGATAGGTCGCGATGCGCTCGATCTCCGCTGGCGGGCAACCGTGCAGGGTAGACTCGGTGATAGAGTTGGAGACGCGCGCCGGGATGGACTCGACAAACGCGGCGTCGACATGCTCAAACTTGTCCAGGTTGGCGAGCGCCCATGCGCGGCACTCATTCCAGACGTCAGAGCCGCTGGCGTCCTTCATACCCTCGATGTAGGCGTCGACCTTGGGGCTCTTAATACCCTCGAGGTCATAACCCACGGACATGTTGAAGACAAAGCCGTCCGGGCTGCCCAGACCGTACTCGCGAGCGATCAGGTGGCAGGCAAACCATGCCTTCACGTACTCGGCAAAGGCCTGCGGAACCTCGAGCTCGGTCGACCATTCGCAGTTGTAGCACTCGTCCTGAGCCACGATGCAGGGCTTGTTCACACACTTGGAGAGCTCCTCGCCGTCCATAACCTGGACGGTCTTGAGCTCAAAGAAACGAGAACCGGCCACGTAGGATGCCACGATGTTCTGGGCAAGCTGCGTGTTGGGGCCGGCAGCCGGGCCAAACGGGGTCTCGATGCGCTCGTCAAAAATGGGAAGCGCGCCCTCCTGGTTGGTCGTGACCATCTTGCGCACGCCAAAGATGGCGTCCTGGGTCTTATGCTCCTCGATGATCCAGTTCATCAGCTGCGAAAACGGGATCGGCCTCATGATGTCGCTCATAGTGAGTTCCTCTCTGTAACGCCCGGCGAGACCGCGCGGCGGGCGCAAATACGGTGTAGCGCTAGCACAGCGCCGGCGACCCCGCGGAGGTCGCCTATACGCGCGTCGGATGCGGCGAAACATCCGGCGCGCGTGAATCTACTTGTAACTAGTAGGCGCGATCGTTGAGCGTGCTCCAGAGCTTTTTGGACTCAGCCATGGTCCACGCGTTGATCTTGTCCTCATCGATACCGACAAACTCGCGATCCTTGTACAGGACGCGGCCATTGATGATGGTGGTACGGCAGTTTTTACCCATCATGCCAAAGAGCATGTGGCCGTCGATGTTCTCCTCGCTCAGCGGCGTAAAGGGCTTGTAGTCCATAACGATGACGTCGGCGGCAGCGCCGGCCTCGAGCACGCCGAGCTTGCGATCGAAGTACTTGCTCGCCATCTTGGCGTTGTTCTCAAAGAGCATCGTCATGGCCTCGCACCAGCCCACGTTGGGCATGGCGGCGTTGTGGCGCTGAATGATCAGGAAGACCTTGAGGCTCTCGAGCATATCGTGGGTGTAGGCGTCGGTGCCCATGCACACGGGGATGCCGCGGCGGAAGAACTCGAGCACGGGGGCGCAGCCCACGGCGTTGCCCATATTGGATTCGGGGTTGTTGACGAGCCAGGTGCCAGACTCCTTGACGATATCCATCTCGGCAGGCGTCACGTGGATGCAGTGGCCGAGCATGGTGTCGGGACCCAGAAGGTTATGCTGCAGCAAGCGCTCGACGGGGCTGATGCCGCCGCGGTTGAGGCGGGAGTCCCACACGTCATTCATGCCCTCGCACACATGGATGTGGAAGCCGGTCAGGCCGTTGTTGGCCTCGGCCATCTTGTCCATGGTCTCGTCCGAAAGCGTAAAGGTGGCGTGACCGCCAAACATGGCGGCGATCATGTGGTTGTCGTTATCGCGACGCTCTTTGGCGGCCCACTGGGCAAATTCGGCGTTCTCGGCAATGGCCTGGTCGCATTTTTCCTGACCGCGGCGGTCGGAGACCTCGTAGCACAGGCACGAACGCATGCCCAGCTCCTGCGCGGCATCCTTAATGGCAAAGAGGCTGCCCGGAATCTCGCAGAAGCTCGCGTGGTGATCGAAGATCGTGGTGACGCCATCGCGGATGGAGTCCAGAATCGTGGCATAGGCGCTGGCCTTGGTGCCGTCGAGCGTCAGGTTGTCGTCGATCTTCCACCACTGCTGCTCAAGATTCTCCAGGAAGTTGGTGGGGTTGCAGCCCTTAATGGCAAGGCCGCGAGCCAGACCCGAGTAGATGTGGGTGTGGCAGTTAATGAGTCCGGGCATGATGAGGTTGCCCTGGGCGTCGACGTACTCGGCATCCGGGTACTTGGCCTTGAGCTCGCACTCGGGGCCCACTTCGACGATCGTATCTCCGTCAATGGCGACCGCACCGTTGGGAATGAACGGGGTCTGAGCGTTGCGGGTAAAAACGGAACCGTTAGCGACCAGAAGCATGAATGCTCCCTTCAACATCAGAGGCGGGGTTTGACACCTCTGACATGGCGGAGTGCGAAGCGCCGGCCTACACCGGAAACGGGCCCTCTCCCGTCAACGCTTCACCAAAGGGACAAACCCTTTGAAGTGCGGCTTGACGCCGCATGACGTCGGCGGACGAGGCGATGCGTCCGCCGACGAATAGCACCGAATTGGTTACTTCTTGCTCTCGGGCAAGACCAGATCCACGGCAGCGTCCTTGGCAGCATCGATGTGCTGAGCCACGACCGGCGTCTGCGGAAGAATCAGGTTAAGGACGATGGCCATGATGGCGGTGGGGGTTACGGCATTGGAGCCGATGACGGTGGACACCCAGGCGGGCATACCCTCGCCGGCAAGGCAGCCGCTGGCCATCCAGATACCCAGGCCAAAGACGACGGAGGTACCGACGATGGTGGTAGTGCGCTGCGTAAGGCCCTCGCGGGTGAACATGCGCACGCCGTTCATGGTGATGGTGCCGACGACGGCGACGTTGGCGAACATCGCGAGGGACGCGCCGCCGATGACGGGCTGCGGGATAGCGGAAAGGACGGCAGAGAGCTGCGGGAACAGGCCGGCGATGGCAAAGACGGCCGCGATGATCACAAAGACCCACTTGTTGACGACCTTGTTGGAGCAGATGATACCCACGTTCTGGCCAAGGGCGCTGGTGGGGAGACCGCCCAGCAGGCCGCCGACCATAGAGGTGAGGCCCTGGGACACGATAGCGCCGGAGAGCTCGCGCTCGGTGGGCATACGGTCGATGGAGCCCAGGCAGGCGGCGGAAACGTCACCGATAACCTGGATGGCAACCATGGGGAACACAACAGCGAGGGTAATGCAGACCTCGGGATCAAACTCGAGCGCGTAGGGCATGAGCTTGGGAAGGGCGAAGACCTGGGCGGTGGCGACGCTGGAGAAGTCGATCATGCCAAAGGGGATCGAAACGATCATGCCAACGATCATGCCAAAGAACACGGATCCCAGCTTGAGCGTGCCCTTGCCAAAGTTGGCGAGCGCAAAGACCACGGCGAAGGTGATAAGAGCGACGCACCAGGCCTGCGGGGTGCCCCACAGCGGCGTACCCATACCGCCGGCCATATACTTGACGGCCGTGGGATAGAGGGAGACGCCAATGGAGAAGATGACCGTACCGGTCACGACGGGCGGGAACAGCCACTTGATCTTGCTGTAGGCCAGACCAAAGAGGACCGCGACGGCGCCGCCGACGATCTCGCCGCCCAACAGCGCGCCAAAGCTAAAGCCCGAGGCACCCATGGCCTGCAGGGCCGGCAGGAATGCGAACGAAACGCCCATGACGATGGGCAGACCGCCGCCGATGCGACGGAAGGGAGCGAAGGCCTGAAGGGCCGTATCGATTGCCGAAAGAATGAGCGCGACCTGGATGATGTCGGTGCTCTGCTGGCTATTAAAGCCGTAGACGCCGGCCATGATGACAGCCGGGGTGATGATACCGGCAAACGAAGCCAGTACGTGCTGAAGGGCACACGGGATCATTTCTTTAACGGGAGGCATGCCTTCACGAGTGAACAGGGCTTCAGTGCCGTTCTTAACCGTCTCCTGGGTCATTTGACCACCAATCCTCGAAATAGTTGTTTTCGCATCTAACGCTCTATTGTGACGCAGTGCGGGGTTGAGGTTGTGCCTTCGTTGCATATCGTATTAAAGATGATTCTCATTCTCAATAATAATTTTTTGTTATCAGACTATTCTTCAGCTGAGATAATGCATTTCCGCAGGTCAGAAAAGTGTCTGGTTAAAATAACATCTAACTTTTCTTTTGGTCAACCGTTTACCGCCAAATTCCTACCGTTCGTCTGTATTACGCAATGTACCTGCGGATATACGAGATGAAGAGCAGCGTGTTACCATGAGAAAAAATTGTTATGAACATCTCCGATTTCACCCAAAGGAGTTGCCCGTGAACGAGACCGTACGTCGCTTTTTGCCGATGGTCGATTTCCTGGAGCAGATACTCGGTAAGAACAGCGAGATCGTGCTGCATGATTTCTCGGATCCCGACCACGCCATCGTCGATATTCGCAACGGCATCGTGAGCGGCCGTAAGGTCGGCGGTCCCGCCACCGATCTGGCGCTCAAGATCATGCACGACCCCAAGTATCGCGACCTGCCGTTTATTACGGGCTACGAGGGGCGCGGTGCCGGCGGCAAGACGTTGGAGTCAGCGACGTACTTTATCCGCGAAGATAACGAGATCGTCGGTATGCTCTGCGTCAACACCGACCTCTCGACCGTGCGCTCCATCAACACCATGGCGCAGCAGCTCATGGCATGCTTCGACGCGGCGCCGACGCGCGCGGAGCCCGCCCCCATCGAGGTCGAAAGTCTTTCGGAGTCCACACAGGAGCTCATCGACCGCAGCATTGCCGAGTTGCTGAGCGCGCGCGGGCTGGATGTGGCGTCGCTTGGTCAGAGCGACCGCGTGGACGTCATTCGCCACCTCAACGGCAACGGGGTGTTCATGCTCAAGGGCGCCGTGGCCTGCGCCGCCACCGCGCTGGGCATCTCGGAGCCCAGCGTCTACCGCTACCTACAAAAAGTCCGCAAGGAAGGCTAACAAACAAAAAGACTGCCCTTGGTGGCTCCACATGCGATCCGTCACTTGACAAAAGACCCTGCAGCTCGCACTGCAGGGTCTTTTTGCATGTCATGTTTAGTTGTTGCCAACGCCTTAGAGAGCGGCGACGACCTCGATCTCGACCAGACCGCCGGCCGGAAGGGCGGCAACCTGGAAAGCGCTGCGCGCGGGGAACGGAGCCTCGAACTTGGAGGCATAAATCTCGTTCACGGCAGCGAAGTCGGCAATGTCGGCCAGGTAGACCGTGGTCTTGACGACATCGGCAAAGGTGGCGCCGGCTGCGCTCAGCAGGGCCTCGACGTTAGCAAGGGACTGCTTAGCCTGGGCCTCGACGCCCTCGGGCATCTTGCCGGTTGCGGGGTCGATGCCCAGCTGGCCGGACAGGAACACCATGTTGCCGGTCTGGATGCCGGGGGAATACGGGCCGATGGCTGCGGGTGCGTTATCGGAAGACACGACGGTCTTGCTCATGTTTTTCTCCTTACAATCAGTTGAGAGAGCGTGAGCGCGGCGTTCACACCGGGAGGCACAGTTCGGTCTGAACGCCGCGCTTGATTGGGATAGTACTCAAGGTTTCCGCGCGATGCAAGATTATTATCACGTTGCGAGAATCTTTTATCGCCCAACGGCGCGTACGGGCCGATGAGCGGCGTGACTGGCGACCCACCTGAAAACTTTGTCCTGCTTAGACTGCGGGCATCGTCCATCGCAACAGCACCACTATACTTTTGAATATCTGAGCATTTTGAAAGGCAGGATATGACCGCAACCGCCAGTCGAACCACCAACCGCAGACCCGAGCTTTTGGCGCCCGCCGGAGGGCCCGAGTCCTTTGCCGCCGCACTCGCCGCCGGGGCAGACGCCATCTACTGCGGCATGGGCAGCTTCAACGCCCGCCGCAAGGCCACCAACTTTACCGACGAGGCCTTTGAGCAAGCCTGCCGCGCCGCGCATCTAGCCGGGTCGCGCGTCTACGTCACGGTCAACATCGTCATCAAGCAGTCCGAGATGGGCGATGCGTTGCAACTCATCCACCGCTGCTCCACGTTGGGCGCCGACGCCTTTATCATCCAGGACTGGGGCCTGTTCTTTGAGGTCAAGCGCACGATGCCCGGCATCGAGACGCACATCTCAACCCAGGCGAACATCCACGACGACCGCGGAACCCTTTGGTGCCGCGAGCAGGGCGCCGACCGCGTGACTCTCTCGCGCGAGCTTTCCATCGACGAGATTGCCACCATTCACGATGCCGCGCCCGATGTGGACCTTGAGGTCTTTAGCCACGGCGCCATCTGCTTTTGCTACTCGGGCCTGTGCCTGCTTTCGAGCTTTGCCATGGCGGGGCGATCGGCCAACCGCGGCATGTGCGCCCAGCCCTGCCGCCTGCCCTACGAGCTGATCGACGAGAACGGTCGCACGCTCTCCCCCGCCGGCCGCGAGCGTGCGCTATGCCCGCGTGACACCAACACCTCACAGCTTGTTCGCCGTCTGTATGACGCCGGCGCCGCGTCGCTCAAGCTCGAGGGCCGCATGAAGGCACCCGATTACGTGTACTCCATCGTTGATGTGTATCGTCACGAAATTGACGACATGCTATCCGGAGTCACCGTTGCCAAGGACGAAGAAGCCGCCCGCCAGCGCCAGCTCAAGCGCTGCTTCAACCGCGACTTTACGCACGCCTATCAGGACGGCACCTCGGGCGACGAGATGATGAGCTATGAGCGTTCCAACAACCGCGGCCAGATCGTGGGCACGGTGCTGGGCAGCCGCCCGGCCAACCGCGATGTGCGCGGCCTCAAGCCCGACGACCGC
>USFK01000063.1 GCA_900553935.1 uncultured Collinsella sp. | reverse complement strand
AACATGTCGCCCCTGTCGTATGACCTGCTACCGGCAGGAATGCCGTCGACCAGAAGGGCCGTACCGCGGAAGATGGACGAGCCGGTGACGGTAATGGTCACCTGTCCATCGGATTCGAACTGCGCGTAGTACGTTATGTCTTGCGTGACTGTCACATCGAGAGTCGTCGCAGTCTCGACAATCGAGGTGCCCTCCTTATCGGTGCTCCAGCCCACAAAGCGATAGCCCATACCGGCAACAGCGGTCAGTTCCACCTGATCGCCCACGGCAAAGCTGCCGCTGCCCGTAACACGGCAGCCCCTGCTCGATGCCTTGTCCTTCACCACGACCTCGCCCGTAACGGTCACCTCGTACGGATCGGCAAACACGGCCTGGAGCTCCAACGTATCGTCCTCGAGCCCCTCGACCATATCCTTGTCGAGCTTAACCCAACAATGGGCGTCGCAGGTCAGCAGCGACTTGTTGCCCTCGTCGTCCAGGGCATACCAGCCGACAAAACGTTTGGTTCCCGTAGGCGTAGCGTTGAGTTCGACCGTATCACCGAATTGATAGGAGCCTTCGCCGCACAGAGTGCCAACGCTATCGTCACTCGCGCTCAAAACGACCTGATAGGACTTAGGCGTAAAGATCGCCGTATAGGTGGCGTCACCCGTGACCTTAACGGTATAGTCGGCGTTCTCGCTGACTGACTCGCCCTTGTCGTCCGTCCAACCCGCAAACGAATACCCGGTGTTGGCGATCGCACGAAGCGTTGCGCGGTCGCCGGCCTCATAGCCACCAAAACCGCTCACGGCTCCGCCCTCGGCAGGCGAAGCAACGGTATGCACGACATACGAACCCGACGCAAAGACGGCATAGAGCGACGTGTCCTCACGCACGGTAAATCGATATGTTTTCTTGGAGCTCACGCACGTGCCGTTCTGGAACCAGCCCACAAAAGCCGTATCCTCGGCGGCGACCGCGCGCACGGTTGCGACCTGCCCGGCGGCATACGCCCCCGCGCCCTCGACTGTGCCCATGCTCTCTTCGCAGGAGACGTCCACCGTATATTGCTTTGCCGAGAACACGGCCTGGAGCGTCGTGTCGGACGTTGGCATCACGTGATAGGTACTGTCACGGCTTACCACGGCGCCCGAAGCATCGGCCCAATACTCAAACGCATAGCCCGAAAGCGCATGCGCGGTCAGCGGGGCGGCATGCCCCGCCTCAACGGTACCCGTGCCCTCGACCCAGCCGGCGACACTCGATTCGACCAGCGAACCGGTGCCGGAATCGACTACCGTCGTGGCGTCGACGTCATAGCTTTTCGCCATAAAGCGAGCGACGCGCACATGGCTGCGCTCCTGGTGGCAGGTGAACTCCGCATCGGCAGACTCAAACGTGCCGTCTGCCGTATACCAACCAGTAAAGACATAACCGGGATTGGGCGTTGCCTTAAGGGCAACCTCCGCGCCGCGGTCCGCAAGAACGCGGCTCGCCTTGACGGTGCCGCCCTCCGCAGGATCAGCGAGGGGCACGCAGACGGTATCGATAGGCACAAAGCCCGCGGTAATAACGCAGTGCCCGGTTTTACCGCGAGCCTTCGCAACCAACGAGGTCTCGTGCTTAAGGCTCTTCAGGCGGCCATTGACGTACCAACCCCAGAACAAAAAGCCAGGATGGGCCTTGGCCGTCAAATGAAGGGTTTCCCCTAATTTAAACTTATCGGTCGTAGGCTTCACCACGGTCCCATTGCACGTCACGGTACCGCCGAGCCATGAATCGGCGGTGACGATGACCTCGGGTTTTGAGTCGGTAAAAATCGCGGTATAGGTATCGCTCTTGGTGACCTTGACGACCAGCTCGGCAGAGTCGTACTCCTTACCGGAGCCGTCCTTCCAATGGTCAAAACGATAGCCGTCGTTGGCCTTTGCCTTGAGCATCACCGTATCGCCGTAGCCACAGGTAACAGAAGATGCCCCCGGGTGCCCCTCGATCTCAACGGCACCGCGCTCAACAAAGGTCTTTTTTGCCTTCGCCGTCACGGTATACGTGTTTTCCTCAAACACCGCACGCACCGTGCATTCCACGTCCTCGGGATAGAACTCAAGGTAGCTGGGATCGGTGCCCAAAAGCAGGTCCGTCTTGGCGTCGTACCAGCCCTTAAAGGTAAATTGTTTGCTCGCCTCGGCCGTGAGATCAATGCTCAGCGTGGCAGGCTCGCCCTTCATGCAGTAGCCCTCGCCGTGCACCAAATATTTGCCCGCCATGGCCGCGGCCGGCTCAACGACAACGTCCACCTTGCAGGCACGCGTAAACTTTGCCTGGATCACGCAGTCGGTAATGGGCTCAAAGGTATAGGAGCGCTCGCTCGAAACCAGCGTCGAGGTGGCATCCGAGCCGCCGTTGCTCAGATACCAGCCGTCGAAGATATAGCCCTCGGATGTGGCGGCCTCCGCGGTCACGCGCTCGCCTTCGGGAACCTCGAGTACCATGCCAGCAGTCTCACCGCGCTTCAGCGTAACGGTACCGCCCTCGAGCGGGTCGGCCTCGGCACGCACAGTATGCGCATCCCTGCCGTCCATTACAGCCTCGATCCGGGCATTCCCGTTAACGCGGTATTCGCAAACTTCCTGCTTGTTGGCAATCGTGATACCCTGCGCATCGGTTTCTCGCCACTCTACAAACCGGTACGTCTTCTCCGGATTGTCGGGGCGCACCTTGGGCCGCATCGTAAACGTGAGAATGTCCCCATCCTTCGCGCGAACCTTGCCATCCTCGACCGGCACACCATCGCACAGCACTTCGGCGCTGTCGAAGGGATCGGTATTCACTAGGATGGTCTTATCCGCCTTGCGGAAGCGTGCAACCAGATGGCGGTCGACCTCGGCCTTAAAGATATACGTACGCTCGGGCGAAACCTCGATGCCGTCCTCAAACCATCCCACAAAGGCATAGTCGGGACCCTCGCTCGCAGTGACCATAGCCTGATCGCCACGCGTAATGCTCTGCTTTACGGGGCTTGCGGTGCAGCCTGTCGAAAAATCGGCCTGAATGCCATCGGCTTCGGCAACTGCCATAATCTCGACTTTTTTCTCAAAGACGGCCGTCATCTTTACAACCTCGGGCGTCAGGTCCGTGATCGTCATCGTCTTGAGAGGAGATGTCGAGACCTCGACGCCGTTCTCTTTCCAACATACGAAGCGATAGCCGGGATTTGCGACAGCCTCGAGCGTGGCGACCGTCCCCTCATAGTGGATACCGCCTCCGGTAACGACGCCGCCCACCTCGGGCTGCGCGGTGGCAATAATTTCGATCTTATGGTCGCCATGAGGCTTGGGCTTCTTGTGGTCGTCGATGATGTCCTTAATCTCCTTGAGCACCTTGGTGCCCACAGCGGCAACATCCTCAATATTGTCGGCCATACCGATCTCGATCACCGCGTCGGCCGCGATGGGGTCGACGATCTCGCCCAAGCCATACATGGTAGCGAGAACGGCCGCAGCCGTAATCGCGGCGATGAGCGCGGCCTTCAGCGCCGCGAGTGACTCGTCGGGGCCAGTCGCCTCGCGGAAATGCGCGGTGTACTGCACATCCCCCTCGAGCACAAACGTGTAGGACGGACCATCGTCGCCGGTAAAGACAACGTTGCCGAGGGCATCGGTCGCGTAGTCAAACACATAGCCAGGCATTGGCACCGCCACGACCGTTACGCGCGATCCGATACCGTACAGACCGGTAGAGAGGAACTGTCCGAGCGGCTGCCCACTCTTATCGACCCCGTCCACACTCAGCACAACGCTCGCCTGCGGAGCACAGTAGCGCGGAGTGATTTCGATCCTAGCGTCAGTTTTGTCCTCGGACACAATCGCGTCCGCCTTGTCCACCGTATAGGTAAAGTCGAGCTGATCGCTCACGGCGTACGCATCATCGCCCTCGCCCAGATACCAGCCCAGGAACAGCGCGTTATCCGTGACGGCGGAAACCTCAACCGTCTCACCGGCATTGCGATAGCAGTTTTGAGCGGTAACACTCAGGTGCGCATAGTCCTGTGACGAATCGGTCGCCCGCGCATCGTTGACACGCACCGCATAGTCCTTGAGCTTAAAGCGAGCCTCGAGGGACAGATCCTTATCCGGCGTAAACGTGTAGACCGGCTCCCTGGAGATGTACTTGCCGGACTCGGTGTCATACCAACCCTTAAACGTGATGTTGTCGTTGAGCATTCCTAGAGCACCGGCATCGAGCGTGACCTCGTCGCCTGCATCAATCGTCGTCGCGCTGGAAACATCGGGCAGTTCAACGCCGTCCATCAGCTTGCGTTCGCCTTTATCGATCGTTTGGGCATAGGAGATCTGGAACGACGTCGGCTCAGGCTTCTTGAGCTGTAGCGTGCCCTTGGTCTGGGTTTCAAAATGCGAATAGCCGTCGTCATACACGAGCTTTACGGGCTGTCCGTCCATCGACTCATCGAAGACGTCACCGTCGCAGGGGGTGGCCGTAAGGTACTCGCCGAGCTCTTCCTGTATGAGCACCTCGTAGTTCCAAATCGATACCGTATGCGGGTAATCGAGCTCAACGCTCATGCCCTCGAGCGAAATGGTCTCCCCCGTCTCGTAGGTCATGTTGTTGGGGTCGCATGAGATCTCAACGTTCTCGAGCACCTTGCCCACCGGGACGGGCAGGCAGCCGTTGCACCTCTCCCAAACAGCCTTGGGCTCTCCCTTGCTGTACTTTGGAATCATCTTTGCGGGGACCATGACGGTCATGTTGTATTTGGGGAACGTGTCGGTGTTAATGAGCACCGCATGGTTGCACCCAAAGAACACGGTCTCGAGATTGGTACTGCCAAACGCCTTTTCCGGCAACTCCTCGATCTTGGAGTTATATGGCAGCGTCAGTCCGCCGCTCAAGTCGGTGCCGTAGAAGCAGGTGTGGCCAAGCGTTTCGACCGTTGTGTTGCTCTCGAGCCCTGTGGTAGCAAGGTTCGAGCAAAACCTGAACGCGCAAACGCCAATCGATGTAATGGAGGCATTCTTGTCCAGGCCGGTATCGGTCAGAGCCTTGCAGCCTTCGTAGGCTCTGTCGGGAATCGATGTGAGGCCGACAACCTTGTCGAGCCCCGTGGACACCAGTCCACTCTCGGCAAACGCGGCGTCGCCCATAGAGCCAATAGTGGCAACCTCGTTGATGTTCAAACTCATAAGCGACTTGCAGCCATAGAATGCCTCTTTCCCGATGGTGCCGATGGTCATACCGGAAAGGCTGATATCGGTGAGATTCGGGCAGTTATAGAAGGCGTGCAATCCGATTTTGGAAATGGAAGTGTTCTCAAAGCGCACTGAACGCAGATTGGTAGAGTCGGCACAGAGCTGTGCGTCGACTTCATCCACCCCGTAATCGACAATCAAATTCGTTACCATTCGACCGTCGACGGAGTTCTCGCGCGGGTTGTTTTCATCGATTTCTACCGTAAGATTTCCGTTTGCGTCGCACGGATACAGATAGTAGTTGGGCATGAGCTTGGCATACTCGTAGGCTGCCTGCTGCAGGTTGCCCTTGCTGTACGCGACAAGGCGCGTGTAGCCATCGTCATACACCAGCTGTATGGGTTCTCTGTCCATCGAGCCATCGAAGACGTCGCCGTCGCAAGGGGTTGCCGTAAGGTGCTCGCCGAGTTCTTCCTTTATGAGGGCTTCGTAGTCGCTATCCATCGTCGAATGAGGATATTGAAACGTGACGCTCATGCCCTCGAGCGAGATCTTTTCCCCCTGCTGATAGGCCATCTTGTCGGGATCGCGCGAAATCTTTATCTTTTGGAGTACCTTACCCACGGGGACGGGCAGGCTACCATTGCAGCTCTCCCAAACCTCTTTAGGGTGGCCGCTTTCGTATTGCGAAACCATCTTGGCAGGGACCATGACAGTCATGTTTTGCTTGGGGAACGTGGTGGAATTAATGAGCACCACATGGTCGCATCCAAAGTACACAGTTTCAAGCTTAGAGCCATAGAACGCACGACTCGGCAGTTCCTCGATCTTGGAATAAAGGGGCAGCGTCAGCCCGCCGCTCATATTGGTCCCGGAGAAACAACCTTCGCGGAGCGTCTTGATCGTCGTATTGTTCTCGAGTCCCGTCGTCGCAAGGCGAGAACAGTTTTTGAACGCATTAACGCCGATTGATGTGATGGATGTGTTCCCGCCCAGACCGGTATCGGTCAGAGCGCTGCAGGCATTATAAGCGTTCTCAGGAATCGAACTGAGACCAACGACCTTGTCGAGACCCGTAGACCGCAGCCCGCTCCAGGCAAACGCGGCATCGCCCATAGAGCCGATGGTAGCAACGTCATTAATGTTCAGGCTCGTAAGCGATCCGCACCCAGAAAACGCCTCTGTTCCGATGCCCCCAATGGTCATACCGGAAAAGCTGATATCGGCGAGATTGGAGCACCCAGAAAAGGCGTGTAGTCCAATTGAAGAAATAGAGCTGTTCTCAAAACGCACCGAACGCAAATTGGAGGAATACTCACAAATATATCCGGGGACCCCATCCACTCCGTAATCAACGATCAGATTGGTTACCAATTTACCGTCGACAGAGCTCCCATACGGGTCGTTTCCATCGATCTCTACCGTAACGCTTCCGCTTGCATCGCACGGATACACATAGCCGTTCGGCATAAGCTTGGCATACTCATAGACCGTTGGGCCCTCATACACGAGGGGATCGACTTCGCTGTCATCGGACGAGGACTCTGACGTTGCAGGCGAGCTCTTTGCAGCATCGGAATCAGTCGCAGCACTTGTGAGGTCCTGAGCTAGGCTCGTCCCGGGGGCGTCGGATGCCGCGCTGGATGAGTCGTCCTGCGTATTATTCTCCTGATCGGAAGACGCGGATGAAGCGCTTTCGTCCGAAGGTGATGATTCATCGACCGCATCGGTATCGGAGCCCGAGTCGGTCTCTTGGGCCTCGCTCTCAACGGCAAGCGCCCCGGCGTCATCGGCATAGGCTGTGCTGGGCGCAAGGGGTATCGAGGTCACGACCATCGCGGCCGAAAGATAGACGACTAAAAACCTATAGAGGGCAGCAGTGATCCTGTTCATAGGAACCTTCCCGCAATTTGCAAAGATACAGAGTCCCAGTGTGGGCCATCATCACACAATACCCTGTATAAGCGACAATGCGGGAAGGCTGCGCAAACGGTTTATCTAAGGGCGCAAATGGTTGGTCTAATCGCTGCTTAAATCGCGCAAAGCGTCAATCGCGGTGTCGACTTCTTCGGTCGTGTTGAAATACCCAAACGAGAAGCGGACGACGCCCTGGCGCTCGGTACCTAACGCACGGTGCATGAGCGGAGCGCAATGGGCGCCGGGGCGCGTCGCAATCCCCCACCCTTGCATGAGCGCGTCCGAGATCTCGGCAGAGTCGATATCACCCACGTTGAGCGACACGATCGCAGAGTGCGCCGGCTGGTCAAAGGCACCGTAGAGCTTAATCCCCGGAATCTCGCACACACCGGCAAGGAAGCGATCGGCAAGCGCACGCTCGTGGGCAGCAATCGCCTCGACCCCACCCTGGGCCTCGATAAAGTCGAGGCCGGCAGAAAGGCCCGCGATGCCGTGGCCGTTGAGCGTGCCCGCCTCAAGGCGCGTGGGCCACTCAAGCGGCTGCAGCGCATCGAAACTGTGCACGCCCGTGCCGCCCATGGCCCACGGCGCCACGTCAATGTCCTCCGCCACGGCCAGCCCGCCGGTGCCTTGGGGTCCCATGAGCCCCTTG
>USFK01000062.1 GCA_900553935.1 uncultured Collinsella sp. | reverse complement strand
CCCATGCCCGTTGCCGCGGCGGCGCTTGCCGGGCCGAGCCAAAATGACGCGACGCCGGCGGTGACCCCAGCTGCCAGGAAGGTATTGCCGGTCAGACAGCCAAGCGCGAGTGCACAGGTGAGTGCGGCGCTCGCGGCAGCCTCGGTGCGACCCCAGGCGATCCACCAACCGGACATGGCGGCGGCAAAGATCACCGCGACGGGCAACATCGACAGGACGCCCTGTGCCTGCATGGTGGCGTTTGCCATGAGCACCAAAAAGCCCACAGCCGAGATGGCCGAGCCAATCTGGGGGGCCAGGCCGGCCGCCGCTCCGATCGCGATAGCCGCAATGACCAGGCCGGGAAGCGCCGCGACGCCGGCCGTCTGCATCAGCAAAAAGCTAAAGGCGCCGCACGTTAGCGCCGAGATAGCGTGCATGGCGTAGTCGCGCGCATGGCTCCAGCGCGTGCCTGCCCAGCCGAGTGCGGGGTCGACTTCGATGGTGTCGTCCTCGTAGTGCGACGGCTCGATATCGTCGAGCTCCTGCTCGTCATCCGAAAGTTCGCCAACCATTTGCTCCAGGCTGCGACGGCCTTCGCGCACGCTGCCCAGACCGGCAAGGAGCTGGTCGCAAAATGCCTCGATGCTGTTGGGGCGGTCCTGCGGCATGGGGGAGAGCGCGCTCATGAGCGCGGCCTCGGCTCCCGGGGGAAAGTGTGGTATCAGCTCGCTGGGATAGGTGGCGCCGCCGATGATGCGGCCGAGCGAGTCGGCGGGCGTGGCCGCCATAAAAGGAGCGCTGCCGCACAGGCCCTCGTAGATCACACAGGCGAGGGCAAAGACATCGGCGCGCTCGTCGACCGTGCCGGTCTCGATATCGAGCTGCTCGGGCGGCATGTAGCCGATGGTGCCGCCGCGTGAGCCGCCAAAGCCACCGGCGGACGACAGCCGCGCCATGCCAAAGTCGGTGAGCTTTACATTGCCCGAGTGGTCGATGAGCACGTTGGCGGGCTTAATGTCCAGGTGGAGTACGCCATTACTGTGGGCGAAGGTGAGCGCCTGGCCCAGGGCATCGGCAATGGCCGCGGCCTCGTCAAAGGTAAGTGAGTGGCCGTCCGCGCGGTGCAAAAACTCGGCCAGCGACATGCCATCGACATATTCCATAACCAGGTAGGCATAGGCTGTGTCGTGCGTAAAGTCGATAACCTGCACGATGTTGGGATGTTGAAGCATGGCGGCAGTGTGCGCCTCGCGCAGGACATCCATGATGTCGCTAGCGGGCATGCCGGCACCGTTGATAAGGGGGATGCGTTTAATGGCGACGCGGCGGCGCAGGTGCGTGTCGCGGCAGATCTCGATGGAGCCAAAACCGCCGGTCGCAAGTGTCTCGAGCGGCTGGTACCGCTTGAGCAGCTCGCGAGAGCTGGTGCCCTCCAAAGGAACGTCCGGCGAGAACCGGGCGGTATGTTGCGAGAAAAGCGGCATGGCCAACCCTCGTGCGTTTAAAGTTCGTTTGCGAGCGGCGGGCGCGGGGCCGAGCCGTTCGCGGTGGCATAGATGCTGCTAGTGTAGCACGCTCGGGCAGATGGCGAGGATAGCGGGATGCGAGGTGGCCCGATCGATTCGGCCCGTTTCGGCTCGTTTGGAAAGCGCATCTCAGTTTTCAGCCAAATTATGGGATGCGCTTTCCAAATGGGGTGGGCTGCGGAAACTGCATCCCAGAATATTGCCCTGGAACGGGATGCGCTTTCCGAACCGGCGTCCAAAAGGAAACCGCATCCCGCTTTGATGTGGGGACTGCGAACAAAAGCCGGACCGTGATCTGGCGCGGATTGGAGTTCGCCTGAATCATTGATGCTGGCTGGTGTGAGAACAGAGATAAACG
Source organism: uncultured Collinsella sp. (assembly GCA_900553935.1). Classification (GTDB taxonomy): domain Bacteria; phylum Actinomycetota; class Coriobacteriia; order Coriobacteriales; family Coriobacteriaceae; genus Collinsella. The sequence continues at coordinate 5,982 of USFK01000062.1, read as the reverse complement.
AGCGGCTCGAGCGATATAATGACACGCTATGGAGGCCGTATGCTCTTTTCCCGCCGTTCTGCTACATTTGCCTGCGCCATTGCGCTTGTCGTAATGGCGGTCACCCCTTATCACCGGTTTTCATCTTCAATCGGCCTAGCGTCAGGTGCAATGACCTGGCTCGTTATCCTGGGCGCATGCCTCGCGGCGTTTGTTCATGGTGCTGCGCTATGCAAGGGGGGAATGAGAAGGCCGAGGCATCTCGGTGCCATCGGTGTTTTCCTTGGTGTTATTGCAACGGTTCCCGAATGGGCCGACCTGGCTTTCTATGCTCGCGGAGACTCTATTCCAATCGTGTTTGCACCGATTTGGTTGTTACATGGCGTTTCGTGTGTCTCGTGCTTTGTTGGGTCGCTGCTTCTCTCATATGTTATTTGGGGCACGGCGGACTCTCCTTTGACGCAGAGGTCGACACGGACTGACGAAAGGGAAACTCGTCACCCGCAGGACGCGATTTTTACAGAAACAATAGCCGTCATGTCTTGCCTGCTGTTTTGCTGTCGAGTTTCATGGAGAGTCGTTCCCGAGCCATGGGGGATGCCCCCTGTAACGGCCGCGTCAATTGGCCTTGCGCTTTTAATTCCGTTGGTCTATCTCGCATTGACTGTGGCCCCGCCGTTTTGCCGCCCTCGTGCCTTTGGCCATGGGCGGCGCGACGTGTTTGCCTGTTCTGTGCTCGTAGCAGTTCCTATTGGTCTTATTCCGGCTGTTGAGGCGGCATACTTCGCAAGCGATGCCGTGGTCATTGCATTGCTGGCGATGGGGTCCGTTATCGCTGCTGCCTTCGTATGCATGTTGCTAAGGGGGAAACGGGACAACAATTCGGATATCGCCTGTGCGTCCGACACATTCGATGCGGGGGTGTTTTCCCCTGCCCTGTCGCCTAGAGAAGAGCAGTTTGTTCGACTGCTGCTCAAAGGGAAAACGCCGGCGGAAATTGCCAAGGAGACGGATACGAAGCCATCGACGGTGAGAACAACGCTTCACCGAGCATACGGGAAGGCGTCGGTTGCGGGCTCACGCGAGCTCGTGGCGCTGTTTGCGGGTGAGGGCGATACTGTAGGGCATGAGCTACCGCAGCGGCATGCTGACGATATAGTGGCATCAGCTCGAACGCGCCGGCTGTTTCGATACCTGCTCACATTATTCTTTATCCTCCTTGCGGCGGGGCCCTTGGTAATGGCGGATAGCGATTGGGGGTCCGGTGTTTCGCGGGCTGTCGCCTTTTCCCTCTTAAGCTACGCATTGGGTCTCGGACTGCTTCTGTCGCTACGCTACGCGGGTGGAAAAGCGAATCGTGGCGCTGCGCTGGATAGAGCGGGTGAAGCGATTTGGCTCGGAAGCCCGTACGTATGGGCGGTGCTATCTGCTGTGGAATGGTCTTTTATCTATATCGCGGCATTGATGTGCATACGCGTTCCGTTGATGGCTGTGCCGGTCCTGTTTTGCGGCGTGGCGTCTACGGCTTCGCTCGCTGTTGGGCTGCGTCCGTTTAAGGTGCATGCCCATGCTCGGGCTATCGTGCCGTTGGTGTCAATGGGCATGGTTGCCTTAATCTATGCGGTCGCTAGGGGGCGAATCCATGGACTTGCGGTGCTGACGGGGGTGCTGCTCACATATATAGTGATGCGAAGCTGTCCGCAGCGCAAAATGCTTGGGATATGGATGCTTTGCTTCGGGGCGACGGCTCCTGTTTGGGCTGTCTTGCTCAATATGGTGCAGGATCTGACGGTTTTCGAGCCGTTGTTCCTCGCGTCGTTGTTGGGGCAAAGTTCGGCTGTCAATGTCGTCGTGGCAACGGTGATTGTTTGCTGGTCTGTGCCCATGTTCGTTACGCACATCGCGCTCGCCCGCTCGGTTGAGGACGAGAAGGCCGTCTTGGAGTACCGGGCGAACGGGTCCACCGAAACGGCCCGCGTGCGCCAGCTGGCCCTGCTTACGTCGCGCTCCCTTTCTGATGTTCAGTCGCAAATTTTGCTGATGACGGCAGAGGGGGCAACGACAAAGGCCATTGCGGAGGATGTCGGTTACGCTGCATCTACGGTGCAAGCGCTGCGGTCTGCATCTTACCGCCAGTTGAAGATCAAGAATAAGGCGGAGCTAATTTTATTGTTATCGCAGGTAAATAACGTGTAAACGCCTGAGCAATCAACTCAATAGCGGGTGTTTACAGACATCTTTCTCTATTCATGCGAAGGTTGCCGTGCGTCGACGCATTGTTAACCGCTTTTGATTGGAGAAGGCCATGATTAAGCCAAGGAGCGCTATTGCTCGAATCGGAGTCGGCTTGGTGATTGCAGCTGGTCTGTCCCTAGGGGTTCCCGCTGCATCGTTTGCACAAGAGGAGTTTGACACCTCTCAGGTTTCCAGCATTACTCAAAACGCCGATACGGGAATTACGACCTGTACGAACAATGCCGATAAGGCATTTAGTTTTCAATGTGCCGGGACGAGTGCAACTGGCTACCGTCAAAAGGATGATTCCTCATCGCTCTATCTGGATATCCAGGGCCATACGGGAAATCCGCTTCGGTTATATACAGACGGTGCGTATAACACAAGCGGTAGCGGCAGCATGAATTGTACTCAGGGAACGTATCGTTCGAATCACAAGGGACAGTGGGAAATGTATAACCTCGTCCGTGAGAACGGGCGATCTGCGGCGCGACTGACTGCATGGGCGGAGTCTGGCTACGGCACTGTTATTGGCGTATGGAGCCCCGACTGCGTCGGGCATTTCCACAAGCTTCCCGCATAGTTGTTTGAAATGGCTCCCTTCCGGCTTTCTGGGTCGGAAGGGGGAGGAGGACGTATGAACCAAAAGCTCGCAAGATACGAACTGTCGAAAACGATTAGACGTCCAGCTTTTATCCTTGCTCTCTTGATTGCGGTCGCAGTTGCAATAGCTGCCGCGCTGGAGCCGTGGGCAAATTTGGAAAAAGAGCGCCACAACCTTCTTTCTTTTGGTTACGGCGTTGGCGTGCAAGCCGAAAATTATCTCGGTCAAACACGTGAAAGCAGCTTCGGTAACTGGATTGTTGTGAGCGCGAACGCGCCACTGTCTGCGTCGGTGTTTTTCTATGCACTGCCCCTGCTTGCAATGTTGGCTGGATCTTGGTCGTGTCTCTTTGAGCGTTTGAGTGGTTATGACATGCAGATATGCACGCGCGTTTCCAGAAAGGCGTACGTGAACGTAAAGATGCTGTCTGCTTTCCTCTCCGCGTTTACAGTGACTGCCATTCCTCTGCTCGTCAATTTCCTGATCGTCTCGATGCTTTTTCCTGCGTATCTTCCTCGGGTCGATGAGTCGACTTACGTAGGACTTTACCTGCATAGCTACTTCTCCGGTCTATTTTATTCGCATCCTTTGTCATATGTGCTCGCATACACGCTGTTCGATGCTGTCACGCTCGGGACTTTATCCATGGCTGTAACTGGCTTCTCAATTTTGTTTCGTAGCAGAATCAAAGCGATAATTGTCCCGTATCTGCTAATGGTTGCGTGGCATTTTGCAAATGGCTGGATCTTCGGCGTAATGGCTTGTGTGGGGTTTAACTGCAATATCCTCAACAGCATCAGGTCGGAATCGCTGAATAACTGGCCAGACATTCGAGCCGGTTTTGCGGAAATCATATTATTGACCCTTGCTTCGTTGGCTTTTTCTGGGGCGTGGAAAAGACGCGAGGTGGTCTGATGCTGTTTAGGCTGGTCGCCGCGGACCTGAGGACCGTTTTGAAGAAGAACATCATCACTTTTATTGCAATTGCGGCAGTGACCGTTGCGAACTTGGTGTACGCCTACGGATTGTCTTCTGTGTATGGGGTTAGAACGGATACCTTGGGGTTTGCGGATAATCTTGCGCTCGTGTTTGCCGGATCTGCTCCGTTTGAGCCTAGGCCCGGGGTCATGTTTGTGCCTCCGCTAGGATGGCTATTTCTCATTCTGCTTATTCTCTATACAACACTCGACTATCCGACCGAATCGTTGCACGGGTTTGGTTTGCAAGCGCTTGTTCGATGCCGGGCAAGAACCCTTTGGTGGGTCTCGCGTTTTATCTTGGTGGCGGCAGTAACGGCATTTTCACTGCTCGTGGTGGTTTGCTCTGTTGTGATTTGGAGCTTGGTGGTGAGCTCCTCGTTCAGCGCGGTCATTCATGGTGAGTCGCTTCAACTGGCTAATTTGGCGCCGTGGTTTCTCAAAGCTGCCGAGGCAGATGCGCTGCCGTTTTTCATAGGTCTCTTATTTGCTTTTGAGGCGCTTGCGTTTGCGCAGGCAGCGGTTGGGTTTGTGCTTGGGTCGTCAGTCTCGTTTGTGGTTTTAATGAGCTACCTGATCTGCTCGGCATATGCACGACATTGGGCGCTATTGGGTAACGCCTTGATGCTGTTGCGCTGGGGTGGAATTGTCAAAGAGGGAATCGCGGCGGGCTCGAGTGTCTTGTCATCAATTGGGCTTATGTCGTTATGCCTATCGTTGGGTGGACTGTGGTTTCGAAGGGCCGACCTTATAGAAAAGGGGGACAAGATATGAGTGTGATCGTAAGGGGCGTATCGAAGCGCATGGGTAAAAACGATGTCCTGCGCAACGTGTCCATCGAGGTTGACCCTGGGACTGTGGTCGGGCTTCAGGGGATAAACGGTTCGGGTAAGACCATGCTCATGCGAGCGGTTTGCGGGTTGATCAAGCCTACCGAAGGCGAAATCTCTATCGATGGCCAAAGGCTTGGGGCGGACATCTCGTTCCCGCCGAGTCTGGGGATGTTGATCGAGGCGCCTTCCTTTTTGGGATATCTGTCTGGCTACGACAATCTGAAGCTCATCGCTCAGATCAAGGGCGTTGCCACCCCCGAGGACATTCGCTCTGCCCTGCGGCTCGTGGGGCTCGATGCAGACGAAAAAAAGAAGTTCCGAGCATACTCGCTTGGGATGAAGCAGCGTCTGGGGATAGCTGCGGCAATTATGGAGAAGCCGAAGCTGCTTGTTCTCGATGAGCCAACGAATGCCCTCGACGAAGCGGGCGTTGAAATGCTCAAGCGCGTTGTGGCGATGGCGGCATCAACGGGTCGTGAGGTCCTTCTGTCCAGCCATGACGGAGAGGTGCTCGAGGAACTGGCCGATCGGGTTTACTGCATGCGCGACGGTGCCGTTGTGAAAGTTCGGGAAAGGTCGTGAGCGCGATGAAGAAGACCCTGTGGACGAGAAGATCGGCGCTCGCGCTTTTTTGCTGTGCTGCTGCCGGCCTTGCGGGCATGAGGGTGAGCGTCGTTAACGGGAACCGGACGGTCATTCCTGAGAAATATTACGCGGAGGGCGAATGGCTCTCGATGGATGGAGCGTTTCTGGGGTCGAAGGATGTGGTGACTGATGGGTATTCGTTTTGCATAGACGGGGCAGAGTTGCTCACGCCGCGCGAGTATCTCAAACGAGCACATGACGATTATTCAAAATATGGCACCGTGGATACGAAAACGAGACTGAAGGATGCCGACATCACGTGCGTTATCGCCGTAAAGATGCGTGTCAGAAATAGGGATAATATCGACGGTGGAATCAAAGCGTATGTTTGGCATCTGGTTCCGGAGTCTGCGCCAAACTATGATTTTGTAGTCAATACCGATCTGATAACGCAAGCCATGCCGGTCCTTGGCGGCTCTGCTGCGTTTGCCGTGGAGGTTGGGGCAGAAAACGAGTTGCTCGTCCCATTTATGATGCAGAACACCAACGACTATTTCGAAGGTTACGAGACCGTCCGTTTTGAGAAAGCATTTCCCGGGACTTACACGATGAAGATGACCGATCTGCCGGAGCGAAGGCTCTTAAGGTTTGAAGTGAAATAGCTCGAGAGCAAGGCAAAACGGGTCCATTGGCGGTACGCGCGCCCGATTCCAGGCGCCCCGGCCCGGAATCGGGCGCGGGACGAGGCGCCTTCGGTGTCGGCCGGCCT
>USFK01000061.1 GCA_900553935.1 uncultured Collinsella sp. | reverse complement strand
TATGAGCCATAACTCGCCATCCTCCGAACCGGCGACGAGCCGCTCTAAGTCTCGGAAAGCCAAGGGGCGAGACCGGCAGCTGCCAGTCTCGCCCCCTTAATGAACCTATCGAAAACTCCGGGATACGCCGTGGCCCGCTGAATCTACGCTGCGAAGACTGTCCAAGATTCCCCTGGCACCGGCACCCCAGCACTGCCACAAAATCGATTCGGTACCTTGACAATCAGTTAGGTACCTCTAGAATCACTTAGGTACAAAACAATTTCTCTACCTAACTAAAGAAAGGAGCAACACCATGTGCGACGAATGCATCGACCTCTGCCCCCATACGCCGGGCGGCGACCCCATCGAGCCTGCAGATTCGCCCGAGGCGCAATCGCAATCGGATGCACTTGCCAAGCGCATCCTTAACGGGCTTGGCTTCTGCGGCCATTACATGCACTTTCATGGCGGAGGCGTATCCGGCAAGGCGCCCATCATCTGCCTGCTGGCCAAGCAACCCGGCGGCGAGATGTCGCAGCAGGAGCTCGGCATGCACTTTGACCTCAAGCCGGGATCGCTTTCCGAGATCCTGTCCAAGCTCGAGCTCAACGGCCTCATCGAGCGCAGCCGTAACCCCAAGGATCGACGGCAACTCACCATTCGCCTGACCGAAACCGGCCGGGAAAACGCCCGCATCGACCAGGCGGCCCGCATCCGCTTTAGAGAACGGGCCTTTAGCGCGCTCACCCACGACGAGCGCGAGGACCTCGCCGAAATGCTCGATAAAATCCGCGTAACCTGGGAGGAACTGGATGATTAAAACCCTCATGGGAAGCATCCGCGACTATATGAAAGTCACTGTTGCCACGCCGCTGCTCGTGCTTGGCGAGGTGCTCTGCGAGATGCTGATTCCATTTATCACCGCCAACCTGATCGACGCCATCAAAGACGGCGCCACCGTAGCCGAGATGCTTCCCACCGCAGGCTTTTTGGTGCTCATCGCGCTGACGTCGCTTGCTTTTGGCGCCGCGGCTGGTGTCACCTGCAGCCATGCGAGCTGCGGATTCGCCAAGAACCTGCGTCACGACCTGTTCTACAAGATCCAGACGTTCAGCTTTGCCAACATCGATGAGTTCTCGAGCTCCTCGCTCGTCACGCGCCTGACCACCGATATCAACAACGTGCAGCAGGCCTTTATGATGATCATCCGTATCGCCGTGCGCGCGCCGCTGGTATTGATCTTCGCCTTTACCATGGCGTTTATCATGGGCGGCAGCGTCGCCATGGTCTACCTGGTCATCATTCCGCTGCTGGGCTTTGGACTGTTCTTTATCATCTTTAAGGTGCGCCCCATCTTCTCGCGCGTGTTCCACAAGTACGATGCCCTTAACGAGTCCGTCGAGGAAAACGTCACCGGCATGCGCGTGGTCAAGAGCTATGTGCGCGAAGACTTTGAGAAGGAGAAGTTCGCGACCGCCGCGCGCGACGTCCAGATGGACTTCACCCGCGCCGAGAAGCTGCTCGCCTTTAACAACCCCATGATGAACATCTGCGTCAACGGCGCGTTTGTCGTCATCATCTACCTAGGCTCCAAGCTCATCATCACGAGCCAGGGCACGCTGTTCGACGTGGGCCAGCTCTCCTCGACCTTTACCTATGGTTTCCAGATTCTCATGAGCCTGATGCAGCTGTCGATGATCTTTGTCATGGTGACCATGGCCGACGAATCGGCACACCGCATTGCCGAGGTGCTGGCCGCCGAGCCCACGATCGCCAATCCCGCCGAGCCCGTGCTCGAGGTTGCCGACGGTTCCATCGACTTTGACCACGTGAGCTTTAAGTATTCCGCGCATGCGAAACGCCAGGCGCTCGACGATATCGACCTGCACATTACGAGCGGCGAGACCATCGGCATCATCGGCGGCACCGGCTCGGCCAAGTCCACGCTCGTTAACCTCATCGCCCGCCTGTACGACACCACCGAAGGCGCTGTGCGCGTGGGCGGCGTGGACGTGCGCGACTACGACCTGGACGCGCTGCGTCACCAGGTCGCCATGGTGCTGCAGAAAAACGTGCTGTTTAGCGGCACCATCGCCGAGAACCTGCGTTGGGGCGACCCGAACGCCACCGACGAGGAAGTCCGCGAGGCGGCACATCTGGCCTGCGCCGACGAGTTTGTCGACGGCTTCCCCAAGGGCTACGACACCTGGATCGAACAGGGCGGCTCTAATGTTTCGGGCGGTCAGAAGCAGCGCCTGTGCATTGCACGCGCCCTGCTGCGCCGCCCCAAGATCTTGATCCTGGACGACTCCACGAGCGCCGTCGACACCAAGACCGACGCCAAGATCCGCGCAGGTTTGGCAAGCTATCTGCCCAACACGACCAAGCTCATCATCGCCCAGCGCATCAGCTCCGTACAGGACGCAGACCGCATCATCGTCATGGAGGGCGGCCGAATCGCGCAGATCGGCAACCATGACGAGCTGCTTAAGACGAGCGAGATCTACCGCGAGACCTTTACCTCGCAAAACAAGATGTCTGCCGAGGGCGAAGGGGCCGTCGAGGCCGACACCGAGGCATCCGCAACGCAAGCTCAGGCCCAGGAAGGAGGCGAGGCACATGAGTAAGGCAACGACCGCCGAGCGCGCGCTCAACCGTAAGGGCGGCACCATGTCGCGCCTCATCAAGACGCTCTTTGGCTTCTATCCCGTGCTTTTGCCCCTTGTCGTCGCCGGCGTGGTGCTCTGCGCCATCATCAACTCCATCGGCGCGACCTTCCTGCAGAGCGCCCTGCAGATTATTAGCGAATCGTGGCAGTCGGGCGATTGGGAAGCCGCACAGCCCAAGATTCTGCAGCTCGTGACCACCCTCGCCTGCATCTACGGCGTCGGTGTCCTGTCCTCGCTCTTCTGGAACCGCGCCATGGCTATCGTCACGCAGGGCTCGCTGGAGAAGCTGCGCGAGATGATGTTCAACCGCATGCAGGACCTGCCGATCCGCTACTTCGACACGCACCAGCGCGGCGATATCATGAGCCACTACACCAACGACATCGACACGCTGCGTCAGATGATCAGCCAGTCGCTGCCCAACCTGCTCATGACGATCATCATCATCGTCACGGTGTTCTTTATCATGCTGTACTACAGCGTGTGGATGTGCCTGGTCATCATCGCCGGCGTCGCCTTTATGACCTTTATGACCAAGCTGCTCGGCTCCAACTCCGCGCGCTTCTTCATTGCGCAGCAGACCGAGCTCGGCGTGGTCGAGGGCCATATCGAGGAAGTCATGAACGGTCAGAAGGTCGTCAAGGCGTTCTGCCACGAGTCTGCCGCCGAGGCCGATTTTGACGAGCGCAACGAAAAGCTCTTCGAGGTCTCGCAGAAGGCCAACATGTACGCCAACATCCTCATGCCCATCCTCATGAACCTGGGCAACCTGCTCTACGTGCTGGTGGCCCTTGCCGGCGGCATTTTCCTGGCGTTGGGCGTTCCCAACCTGAGTATCTCGGGCATGGCGCTGTCCATCGCCGTCGTGGTGCCGTTCCTCAACATGACCAAGCAGTTCTGCGGACAGATCGGCCAGATCTCGCAACAGATCAACGCCGTGGTCATGGGTCTGGCCGGCGCCGACCGCATCTTTGAGCTCATCGATGAGGAGCCCGAGGCCGACGAAGGCTACGTGACACTCGTCAACGCGCAGGTCAACCCCGACACCTGGCAGCTCGAGGAGGCTGACCACCACACCGGCATGTGGGCGTGGAAACATCCGCACCGCGCAACCGGCGAGATCGAGTACGTGCCGCTGCGCGGCGACCTGGTCATGGACAACGTCGACTTTGGCTACACGCCCAACCACGAGGTGCTGCACGGCGTGTCCGTATACGCCAAGCCGGGCCAGAAGGTCGCGTTTGTCGGCGCCACCGGTGCCGGCAAGACGACCATCACCAACCTCATCAACCGTTTCTATGACATCGCCGACGGCAAGATTCGCTACGACGGCATCAACGTCAACAAAATCCGCAAGGCCGATCTGCGCCGCTCGCTGGGCGTCGTGCTGCAGGACGTGAACCTGTTCACCGGCACCGTGATGGATAACATCCGCTACGGCAACCTGGATGCCACCGACGAGGAGTGCATCGCGGCGGCCAAGCTCGCCGGCGCGGACGACTTTATCACCCGCCTGCCTGACGGCTATGACACCATGCTCACCGGCAACGGCGCCCAGCTGTCGCAGGGCCAGCGCCAGCTGATCTCAATCGCCCGCGCTGCCGTCGCCGATCCGCCGGCAATGATTCTGGACGAGGCCACGTCGAGCATCGACACCCGCACCGAGGCCATCGTGCAGGCGGGCATGGACAAGCTCATGGAGGGCCGCACGACGTTTGTCATCGCGCACCGCCTCTCCACCGTGCGCAACTCCGACGCGATCATCTGCCTGGATCACGGCCGCATCATCGAGCGCGGCAACCATGACGAGCTGATCGCTAAGCGCGGGTATTACTACCAGCTGTACACCGGCGCGTTTGAGCTGGAGTAGGACCAGTTACTGACGGAGGGTGCCCCGGGGGCGGCGGGGTAATTCCTCCGTGCTCAAACATTCTCGCTGCGCTGCGAAACTGCGCGCGGAGGTTACACCCCGGCCCGCCTGGGAGACCCCCTGCGTGCAATCAGCCCGTCATTTAAAAAGGAATTAAAGTTACTGAGCCCCTGGCCGGTTGGCCAGGGGCTCGTTTTGTAGCCGTCCTCTGTTGCAGGCTTACCGGTCCTCGCGTTGCGGACCGGCTGCCTCGGCCGTCTTTATGCGGTTCTTGTCGATGTACATGTTTTTGTCGGCCTGGGAAAAGAGCTCGCGCATCGTGGGCGGTTCATCATAATCACTAGAAAGCGCATAACCCACCGCATAGCTGATAGGCATGTCGGGGTGGGCCTCGGAATACTCGTTCACGCTCACACTAATCCGAGCGAGACAGGACTCCACGGCAGACCGATCGGCATCCCACAGCACCGCGATAAACTCATCGCCGCCGTCGCGACCCACAAAGCAGGTCTCTGACGCCACACGCCCCAGCTGATGGGCAAAAGAACGAATGTATTCGTCGCCTTTCTCGTGGCCAAAGCGGTTATTGACCGTATGCAGATTATTTAGATCGAAGACACACAGCGCAACGGGCGCTTCAGCGGAAACGGGATGCTCCTGGCCCAAGATTTCCTCGCACTTGTTCTTGTTGGGCAGTCCCGTAGCTTCGTCGAGATAAACTTTGCTCTGCAGCTCGCGATTGAGTGCGGCAGTGCGCACCGCGCGAACAAGTTCGACCGCAAAGGTCGTCACCAAGCCCACGATGTCGATGATCACCAAGCCCTCGAGATAGTTGAGCGCCGTAGCCTTCTCCTGGGAGTAGTCCTCAGCGAGCCTCGTGGCATCGTCACAAATACCAAAGAACTCCTCGCTCATGGCAATGATGTCGGTGTTCTCGTAGCCGACTTCGCGCACGCGGGTAATCTCGGTTCGAAGCTCGTCAAAATAGCTCGCGAGTTCGGTCATCTTTGCCTGATACTCATCGTCATCCAGACGGACGAGATTGAGGTCGTCGCTTCCGTAGCGCAAACCATTAATGTATGAATCAACGGCCTTGAGCAGGTCGTCTTGTGGCTGGCCTGCGTCCTCGAGCTTAACGATTCGCTGCGTGGTGCCGCGCACCAGACCGGCGTAGTTGACCACGCGCGCCGTGCCCTGGATGTCGGAGACGAGCAGCATAACATTGATGAAGAAGAAGATGAGAACTGCCGTGAGCACCATCATGAGCAGACGCATCGCCCGGCTGGCCTTTTTGGCGACAGAAGCATTCACAAGCTCACTCCTCCAAACAGTAAAAGCGCAGATAGCGCGCAGTGTACCGAAATTCACGCGCGGACAACTCTACCATGACGGACCGAGAGCCTCAAACTTGATGCAGTCGTTGGGGCGGAGCTTTGGGAGCGATTCCACCGCGTAGAGGGGCAAGTCGATGATTGCGCCATCCCGCGATGGTTTACCCGCCGAGAAACGAATGGTCAAATCATAACCAAATCGCTTAATACTCGCCGCTAGGCTCTTCGCCTTAAGGTTGGTCCCCGACTTCACCTCGACGGGGACCGCACGCGCCCCTGTGGGTTTTGGCAGTTTTCATAGGGGAAGCGGGCTTTCTGTGGCTATTTTCTTACGCATCCGTTGTGGGTCTTCTTCTTTACCAGGGGACTAGGGCTCGTTTTGTGCGGGCGTTTTGACTGGCAGGCGCTGCATATTATTCGTATAATTTATCGTAAGTTCCCGTACATCGATTGGAGCCCTACATGCCTGCCATTAAACCTGTTTCCGATTTGCGCAATTACAACGAGGTGCTCTCCGATGTCCACGAGGGCTCCCCGGTATTCCTGACCAAAAACGGGCACGGTTGCTACGCGGTGCTCGACATGAAAGATTACGACCGATTTTGCGCCATCAGCACGCTGATGTCGGAGCTTGAGCGCGGGCGCAGCTCGGGTGATGAGAGCGGATGGGTCTCGTCGGACAACGTCGCCGCACACTTCCGCCGCAAGGCCGCAAGCCATGCATAGTTGCGAGGTCGTTTACTCTCCGCTGGCTCTGCAAGATCTCGACGACATCTGGGACTACATTGCCGTCGAACAGGACAATCCCGCAGCAGCGGAGAGAATCGTAGAAGGTATCCTCGCTCGGATAGACCTGCTATCCAGCTTCCCAGAGTCGGGTACGCCACTCTCCTCGATCTATCCACTACGCTCCGATTACCGGTTCGTGGTCTGTGACAACTATCTCGCGTTTTACCGTTTTCACCAGAAGGTCTATATCGACCGCGTCCTCCACAGAAAGCGCGATTACCTGCAGGTGCTGCTTGCCGAATAAACAGGCCCCGATATAATTCGACCCCTTATCCGGGACCATGCCCGATGCAGCTAAAAAGCCCCGCCCCAAATTAGCTAGTTGAGAAGTTGGGCCATGGCGTTGACGAATTTTTGGACTTGGAGGGTGGGTTCGAGCGGGTAGTGCAAGTAGACCGGCACCTCACGACCGCACAAGAACGGCACGCCCACAAAGGCCGGGTGCACGCCCGACCACGCTCCGCAGGTGAGCACCGCATCGCCCTTTTCCTCCGCATCGTTAAAGAGCGCAAAGTCAAAGCTGTCCACGTCGATCACGTCCACGCCGCCGTCGGCCAACAGGTCGATGCGCAGGCTGTCCATGGCGTCGTTGCCGTGGCGCAGTACGCGCAGACGCATGCCCTCCAAGTCGGCGACCGTAATGCGCGTCTTGCGCGCGAGCCGGCTTGTGCGCGGCACGTCGATATAAAACGGCACGTTAACGATGAGGAGCTTTTGGCAGGCGTCGCCCCAGCGCGGGGTCGAAAAACTCGACTGCACCACATCCACCTCGCGCCCCAGGCTGCGCATAACGGATTCGCGCTCGTCGTAGAGATCGCTTACCGGCACGATCTCAAATCGCAGCGACGGTTCCAGATCGTGGATGCCCGACCACATCGACAGCGTTTGGCGCCCCGGGCACATCATCGACACGCCCAGGCGCACGGCACCGCCATCGCCCGCCGCGCCGTCACCGAGGACCTCGCCGCCCAGATGGAAGGCGCGCGTACGGTCGGCTGTACGGAGTTCGGGGAAATCATTACGAAGCTGCTGTAGGGGAACGCCTCCGGCGGCAAGGGGGCTACCGCCCCCCTTGACCCCCTGTCCGGGGGGAATGATTCCCCCCGGACCCCCTCGAAACGAAAAGAGCCCGTCCGGGAGCCAGCGCAAGCTGGATGCCGGACGGGTTCTTTTCGTCCCGATGCCGTCAGGTGTGCCCTTTCTGGGAATGGGTTAAAAGAACAGGCGGAGAATCTTATTCTCCGCCTGTCATGTG
>USFK01000060.1 GCA_900553935.1 uncultured Collinsella sp. | reverse complement strand
GGGAGTATCTTTGGGAATAAATTTATTGCCGGCAGACGGCAAAGTATGCACCGGCGAGACCCTCTGCATCATCGAGGCCATGAAGGTTCTCAACGAGGTGACGGCCGAGGCAGACGGTGAGGTGCTCGAGATCTGCGTGGCCGACGGCGACCTCGTGGAGTTTGGCAGCTGCCTCATGAGGATCGGATAGGTGATATCCATGAACAAAGAGGAGCTCAAGAAGCTGTTGCCGCATCGCGAGCCGATGCTTTTGCTCGACGAAGCCGAGCTGGTGGGCGACGAGGCCCACGGCAAGATCACGATTACGGGCGACGAGTACTTTTTGCAGGGGCATTTTCCGGGAAACCCGGTCGTTCCCGGCGTGATTCAGTGCGAGATGCTCGCCCAGAACTGCTGCGTGCTGCTGATGGGCGATGAGGAGGCGCGCGGCGCGACGCCGTTCTACACGAGTCTGGACAAGGTGCGCTTTAAGCGTCCGGTGCGCCCGGGCGACACGATGGATCTGGTGTGCTCCATCACGCGTGCGCGCGGGCCGTTCCGCTTTGCGACGGGTACTGCGAGCGTCAACGGTGAGGTGTGCTGCCGCGCCGATATGTCTTTTGCACTCATGCACGAAAGTTAAGGAAGGCTTCATGTTCGACAAAGTGCTCATCGCCAACCGCGGCGAAGTCGCGGTCCGTGTTATCCGCGCGTGCCGCGATATGGGCATCAAGACCGTCGCCGTTTATTCCACGGCCGATGCGGACGCGCTACACGTGCAGCTTGCCGACGAGGCGTATTGCATCGGCGGCCCGCGTCTTGCCGAGAGCTACCTCAACGACGATGCCGTGCTCACCTGTGCCGTAAAGTCGGGAGCTAAGGCAATTCATCCCGGCTATGGCTTTTTCTCCGAGAAGGCGAGCTTTGTGCGCGACTGCGACAAGTACGGTCTGGCGTTTGTTGGTCCCTCGGCCGAGGTCATCGACAGCATGGGCGACAAGGATGCCGCACGTAGAACGGCTGCCGCGGCGGGCGTGCCCATCGTGCCGGGCTGCGATTTGCTCAAAAGCCCCGAGGAGGCGACGGCCGAGGCCGAGCGCATTGGCTGCCCCGTGCTTATTAAGGCGCGTGCAGGTGGTGGCGGTCGCGGCATTCGCAAGGTCGAGCGCGTGGAAGATGCGGCAAAGGCGTTCATCGAGGCGCGTGCCGAGGGCGAGGCCGTTTTTGGCGACGGCGAGTGCTACATGGAGAAGTTCGTCGCGCCGGCGCACCACGTTGAGGTGCAGATTATGGCCGATAAGCAGGGCCATGTGTTTTCGCTCGGCGAGCGCGAGTGCTCGGTGCAGCGCCGCAACCAAAAGCTGATCGAGGAGAGCCCCGCGCCGTGCCTCGACGGACGCGATGATATTCGCGCGCGCATGCACAAGGCCGCGCGCGACCTGGCTCGTGCCGTTGGCTATGAGGGCGCTGGCACCATCGAGTTTCTGTACTCGGACGACGGCAATTTCTACTTTATGGAAATGAACACGCGTTTGCAGGTTGAGCATCCGGTTACGGAGTTTGTGACCGATACCGACCTGGTTAAGTGGCAGCTGCGCGTGGCTGCCGGCCAGCCTCTGCCCTTTGAGCAGGAGGACATACCAGTCCGCAATCATGCCATGGAGTGCCGCATCAATGCCGAAACACCGGACTTCCTGCCGTCATGCGGAACGGTCACTGCGTTGCGTGTACCGGGTGGTCCGCGTGTGCGCTGGGATTCGGCCATGTTTACCGGTGCAAAAGTTCCGCCGTACTACGACTCCATGCTCGGCAAGCTCATCGTGTGTGCGCCCACGCGCGACGGCGCCATTCGCAAGATGCGCTCGGCCCTGGGCGAGCTCGTGATTGAGGGCGTAAGCGAAAACAGCGAGCTTCAGCTCGACGTGCTGGCAAACGACGAGTTCTTGTCGGGCATGTATCACACCGATCTGATGGGGCATCTCTATGCTGATGAATAGAAAAGCGAAGACGGTCAATGTTCTTGAGGGGCCGATAACCGAGTCGTGCGCCGAGTTTCCCGCGCGCCACGTGTTTATCAAGTGCCCGGAGTGCCGCCGCGTGATCGATGAGGCGCGCCTGCACGACAACCTCGAGGTCTGCCCTCGCTGCGGTAAACACTTTCGCGTGAGCGGTCGCGCGCGCATGCGCATGACGGTCGACGAGGGCACGTTTGAGGAGTGGGATGCCGAACTGGCGTCAGAGGACTTCCTCTCGTTTCCCGGTTATGCCGACAAGCTTAAGAGCGCTTGCGAACGTTCGGGCGAGCGCGATGCCGTTGTGTGCGGCAGGGGCAAAATCTGCGGCTGCGATACCGCGCTCTTCTTTATGGATGCCAACTTTATGATGGGCTCGATGGGTTCCGTGGTGGGCGAAAAGATCTGTCGCGTCTTTGAACGCGCGATCGAGCTGGGATTGCCGGTCGTCGGCTTTACCGTTTCGGGCGGTGCGCGCATGCAAGAGGGCGTGACATCGCTTATGCAGATGGCCAAGATTTCTGCGGCGGTTAGGCGCCACAGCGAGGCGGGCGGCCTGTATATCACGGTGCTCACCGATCCCACGACCGGAGGCGTAACCGCGAGCTTTGCCATGGAAGGCGACATTATCCTGGCCGAGCCCGATGCCCTGACGGCATTTGCCGGCCCGCGCGTGATCGAGCAGAACATGCACAAGCGTCTGCCCAAGGGATTCCAGCGCTCCGAGTTTTTGCTGGAGCACGGCTTTTGCGATGCCGTTGTTCCGCGTGGCGAGATTGCGCTCACGGTAGGCGAGCTGCTGGCGCTGCACGAAGGGCACGCGCCTGGCCTGGGGGCACCGCATGAAATCGTGCATGCGGGTCGCCGCGGCAAAAAGTTGGGACACTTGTTTAAGCGCTCGGCGGCACCAAAAACCGCGCTCGAGATTGTCAAGCAGACCCGCTCGGCAGATCGCGCCACGGCGGGTGAGATGGTCTCGCTGGGCCTGGATGGATTTGTGGAGCTGCACGGCGACCGTTACTTTGGCGACGACGCCGCTGTGGTGGCTGGCATTGGCTGGAAAGACGGACGCCCCGTAACGGTCATCGCCATCGAGCGCGGCACCACGACCAAAGAGCGCATGCGCCGCAACTTTGGCATGGCGCATCCCGAGGGCTACCGCAAAGCGCGTCGCCTGATGCGCCAGGCCGAAAAGTTTGGTCGACCGGTTCTGTGCCTGGTCGATACTTCGGGCGCGTTTTGCGGCATCGGTGCCGAGGAGCGCGGCCAGGGCGAGGCGATTGCCCAGAATCTCATGGAGATGAGCGGCCTTAAGACGCCGATTGTCTCGGTGGTGACAGGCGAGGGCGGCTCTGGTGGCGCGCTGGCGCTGTCCGTGGCCGACCGCATCCTGATGCTCTCGAGCTCGGCCTATTCGGTCGTGAGCCCCGAGGCCTGTGCGTCGATCCTGTGGAAGGATACCGAGCGCGCGAATGAGGCCGCCGAGGCGCTGAAGCTCACAGCCCCCGATCTGTTGGCACTCGGCATCATCGACGGCATTGTTGACGATAGGGGCCTGTCGCATGAGGAGATCGCCGGTGCCGTCATGTCCTCGGCATTTGATGCCTTCGATACGCTTGAGCAGCTCGACGACGCGACCCTCACGAACCTCCGCTACGAAAAGTACCGCGCAATCGGTCAGTACCGCACGATGTGACAAAGGGACAGTCCGCATGTCACATTGGGAAAGGCGTTCCATGCCACAAGTTTCTAACACCTCGTTTACAACGACGGTTTCATCAAACGCCATGGCCGTGGTGGACTATCTGTCCAAAAGCATGATGTCGGCTCTGCCGTTTATTGTCTGCGCGGCATTGTTCCGCACCGTCGCCGTCATTATGGGCGAAGGCATGCTGGGCCTGTGGTCTGCCGATTCCGAAATCTATCGCCTGTTCTACAGTTGGCTCTACAACGCCGGCTACTACTTTTTGCCCATTTATCTTGGTTGGGCGGCCGCCCGCCAGCTCGGTTGCTCGGAGCAGCTGGGTATGATGCTGGGCGGCGTATTGATTGCACCCGATCTGCTTAAGCTTGTCGATGCCGCATCGACGGCGGGGGCATCGATGACTTATGTGTATGGTCTGGTTCCCGCGCCGGTCAACGATTACACGACGACTGTTATTCCGGTTCTCATCTCGGTGCCCGTGCTATGGCGAGTGGAGTGTTTCTTTCAGCGCATTATCCCCAAGGCCGTGGCGTTTTCGTTCGTTCCGTTTGCGACCATGCTTGTCATGGTTCCGGTTTCGCTGTGTATCACGGCGCCGGCGGGCAGCTATCTGGGCATGCTGCTGGGCCAGCTTATGTTTATGCTTGGCAATTCCGGTGGCGTCGTGTCGCTGCTCACGCTCATGGGGCTTGCCGCGGGTTGGGAGTTCCTAAAGATCGCGGGCGTCAGCAACGTTGTCCTATCGCTCGCCTATGCGCAGTTTATGAGTGTGGGAACGGATTCGTGCATCCTGATCGCCGCGACGATGGCAACGTTCGCCGTTTGGGGCATGCCCTTTGGCGCGTCGCTCCGCGTTGCGGATAAGGACGAGAAGGCGCTCATGTTGGGCTATTCAATCTCGGGTGTTCTTGGCGGTGTAAGCGAGCCGGCGCTGTACGGTTGCGGCTTTAAATATGGCAGGTGCCTGACGTGCATGGCCATTGGCGGCGCCGTCGGAGGCCTTGTTGCAGCCGTGGGCCACGTTACGGCCTATACCATCGGCATGACGAATGTCCTCATGGTCATTGGCTTTGCCACGGGCGGCATCTCGAACCTGCTGTGGTGCTGCGTTGCCGGCGGTGTGGCATTTGCGGTGTCTGCGGCGCTGAGCTACTGCTTTGGCGTGGTGCCGGCGAAGGGGTGGGCGGCAGAAGACGAAGCCGATTCGCCCGAAACAGTGGCGAGCGCTGCTGAAGTAAGCGCATAAACCTGTGCGACAAAGGACGATTCCTTTGTCATGTTCCAAGGCCGTGGCTCGTGTGGGTTGCGGCCTTTTTGTATCTGGAGGACAAAGTGGCTACACTACAATCCGTTTGAGCAATAGATATTAGGTAGTACCGTGGGGACTGATGAGGATGGTCGAGTGGATTGTTCGTCGTGCGCAGGGCGACCGTGCGCGCGTGGGCACGTTGACGGGCGTGGTGTGTATTCTCGCCAATGTGGCACTATGCGCTGCGAAGGGTGCAATTGGCGTGCTGTCGGGATCGGTTTCGATCGTGGCGGATGCCATGAACAACCTGTCCGATGCCAGCTCGAATATCGTGAGCGTGCTGGGCTTCAGGCTGGCGAGCAAGCCGGCCGACCCCGAGCATCCTTACGGTCACGGTCGCTACGAGTATCTCTCGGGACTGGTCGTGGCGGCGCTCGTGCTGCTGATTGGCGTTGAGCTGGTGAAGTCGTCGGTTGAGCGAATTGTCAACCCCGAACCTGTCGAGTTCTCACTTGCCCTGGTGGCAGTTTTAGTGCTTTCGATGGTCGTAAAGCTGTGGATGGCGGCCCTCAACCAAAAGCTCGGTGACCGCATTGAGTCCGAGACGTTGCATGCGACCGCGCAGGATTCCAAGAACGATGTCCTTGCCACGGGCGCCGTGTTAGCGTGCGCAATTGTTTCGCAGGTGACGCACATCAATCTTGACGCATGGGTCGGCCTTGCCGTTGGCGCCTATATTGGCTGGAGCGGTTTTGAGCTCATCCAGGATACAGTGAGCCCGCTTTTGGGCCAGGCGCCTGATCCTAAGCTGGTCAAGCACATTCGAGACAAGATCATGAGCTACCCCGGCGTTTTGGGCGTTCACGACCTGATGGTTCACGACTACGGCCCGGGCAGGAAGTTCGCAAGCGCTCATGCCGAGATGGCAGCCGAGGCCAGCCCGCTGGAAAGTCACGACACGCTCGATAACATCGAGCGGTCGTTTAGGAACGAAGACGGTATGATCGTCACGCTCCATTACGACCCCATCGTGACCGACGACCCCAAAGTGGCGAGCATGCATCTGCGCATCAACGCTATGGCTCAAGAGATCGATAGCCGCCTCTCGATCCACGACCTGCGCTGTGTTCCGGGCCCCACGCACACCAATGTGATTTTTGACTGCGTGCGACCCTCGGATTTGGCGATGAACGCCGAGGACCTAAAGCGCGCGTTGGCGAAACGTGTCGAATCCGAATATCCCAAGTCGATTGCCAAGATCACGATCGACGAAGACTACGTAGGCCATACCCACGAGTAGGGCTGCGCCGGTAGAGCAAGTTATACAGAAGGGGAGAGCATGAAGCGTCTATATCTACTCCGCCACGGTCAGACAGAATTCAACGTTAAAAAGCTGGTCCAGGGCCGCTGCGATTCTCCGTTGACCGACCTGGGCCGCAAACAAGCGGGAAAGGCAGCCGCATGGCTCAAGGACCACGGCGTCGTTCCAGACAAAGTGGTCTCTTCGCCCTTAGGCCGAGCCATGGACACGGCAAGTCTCGTCGCAACCGAACTCCTCGGCCCGGATGCAGCAGTCGAGCCCTGCGAAGGCATCATCGAACGCAGCTACGGCACCTTCGAAGAAGGCCCCCACGACGCCCTGCCCACCGATGTCTGGGACCCGGGCGAGGACCTGGTCCCCTTCGGAGGAGAAGGAAGCCGCGCACTGCAAGAACGCATGGTAGGTACCCTCACCAATCTCATGGGCGCCGAGGGCATCGAAACCCTCCTAGCAGTAAGCCACGGCAGCGCCAGCCGCCAATTCATCAAGGCTGCAGCCCCAGAGGGTTTCGAGCTCCCAGCAAAACTCCCCAATTGCGCCATCATGATTTTCGATTTCGAAGAGGAAAAGTCGGGAGAAGAAGGCGACGCGCCCCAATCCAAGTTTATCTTGCAGCAAATCATCGATCCTCAACAAAGTAATTAGCTGAGCGAGCAGAGTTAAGCAGACATCAACGTGTCGTCTCCCGAGCACGGCGGAGGGCCGGAGAAATATATTAAGGTCATCGCGAGTTCCGCACGCAAAGGAGAGCACTTAATGTGCTCTCCGTCTTGCGCAGGACTGTAGAGCAGGGACCTTAATATATTTCTCCGGCCCTCCGCCGTGCTCGGGAGCCATCCACGCACTTTACCTGCGTAAACAATGTGAGTGAAATATGAATCTCGATGGATACGCCCGCAGCCGTGTATACTAAACAGCTGTGTGTAACCAGGGGAGTATTCTGGCTGGACAAAATGCCTGCTTAATAGGGTTGTCAGGTAGTCCGGGCGAAATACAAGGCTGGGGAGCACGTCGTGTAAGTAGTGGTCCTCTAGGGGCGTACGCTCGGTGGTGTACGCATTGTCCCAAGACCACGCGAGAGTTGGGATCATATCTTGATCAGCATGATTCTCGGCCGCAAGATTGGCATGACCCAGGTTTGGGACGAGAACGATAACGTCGTTCCCGTCACGGTCATCCAGGCTGGCCCCTGCGCTGTCTCGCAGGTTAAAACTCAGGCAACCGACGGCTATGACGCCGTCCAGATCGGTTTCGGCGACATCAAGGCCAAGAACGTGAACAAGCCCATGGCTGGTCACTTCGCCAAGGCTGGCGTCGAGCCTGTCCGTTTCCTTCGTGAGGTCCGCGTCGAGAACGGCGAGGAGCACAAGGTCGGCGAGGTCGTCACCGTCGCTGATTTCGCTGATGTCGAGAAGGTCGACGTCATCGGTACCTCCAAGGGTAAGGGCTTCCAGGGTCGCATCAAGCGCTGGGGTCAGCGCCGCGGTCCTATGACGCATGGTTCTCACTTCCAGCGTCACCCCGGTTCTATCGGTCAGTGCGCCTATCCTGCGCGCGTCCTCAAGGGCGTCAAGATGGTCCGTCGTTATGACGGCAATGAAGCCGGGGTTACAGATGAAAAGGGGCGTCCTGCCATTTTGAAAGAATACAAAGACCAAAATAATCTGTTGACAGCAAAT
>USFK01000059.1 GCA_900553935.1 uncultured Collinsella sp. | reverse complement strand
TTTACCGGCATCTATCGCTTCCTCGATCATCTCGATCGGCTTTGTCTTGCTCACATGCGGTTGATACCGACGTGGCTACCGCGACCCCCGCTGATGCGAGCGCCAAAGAAGGTGATGAATAATGAAACTCTCGCATGAATCTAAGGTGCGTCTGGGCGTTGGCATCGGAGCGTTTGTGCTTATTGTTGGGCTTGTCTTTGGCGCCTCGCGGACATTGATTCATTTTGATGGTCCGTGGGATCTCGGCAATATTGCATCCGGCTTGTCCGGTATGGGTGATGCGGTTGACGACGATGTTTTGAACGATGGCGGTAAGTATTCCGCTCAGCCTCAGCAGCTTTCGAGTGCGACCTTTGATGCCGATGAGTTTCGCTACCTCGATTTCGATATCAATGCGGCTTCGGTGGACGTCAAGGTTGTTGATGGCAACAAGGCTCGCGTTATCGAGCGGGGGCGCGTTGCCAAGGGTATGGATGCCTCCAAGGCCGCGGCGCAACACGTCGCATCTGTCGAGGACTCGACGCTCAAGGTTTCCCAGTTTGGAAGTGATGACGGTAAGGCAATCGACCGCACGGTTACGGTTGAGCTGCCGCGCCGTGTTGCCGAACATCTGAAGGGAGTTAACGCGCACGTACGTTCGGGTGATCTGCAGATCGCCGGCATCATCTGCGATGGCTTCGATCTTTTCCTGGACTCGGGAGATGTAAAGTTTGCGGGCGGCGTGACTGATGCGCTCAGCGCCGAGGTTGGTTCGGGCGATGTGACGTTTGACCTGAATCAGGCCCCCGCGAACTCGATGGATGTTACCGTGGGCTCGGGCGATGTGGAGATGATGGTTCCGAACTCTACGGGCTTTAAGGCGAGCCTTACTCTGGGTAGCGGTGACTTCGAGAGCGATTTCCTCCCGGATGGCTACGATGGTGAGGCCGTTTCGAATCTTGAGTTCGACAACGGTGATAAGTCCGCCACGTATCGTTTTAAGGTCGGTTCGGGCGACATGTCGTTTGATTCGGAGTGATGGGCGGTTTTCGGAGATCGGTGCATACAGACACACTCTTTGATGGAGGCGCCGGGGCCGTGACTGGCTTCGGCGCCTTTGCCTTTACAATGGGGACATGGAACAGATTATCTTGAACATACTCGAGGCTCTGCGTCGCGGTGAGACCGTGGACGACAAGGCGCTCGTCAAACTGATACATGCCGAGGCGCGCCGTGAGGGTGCCGACAAACGCGATTTGGCCAAGCGCCGTCTGCTGCCGTTCTACCAGCGGGTTAAACGTGAGGAGTCGGCTCGGTGGGCTGCGTGGAATGTCGATGCCGATCTGGAACGCCAACTGCTGCAGGTGCTGCGCATGAAGCCGCGCCGCACGGCTTCGGGCGTGGCGACCATTACCGTTATCACCAAGCCTTGGCCATGCTCGGGCGATTGCCTATTTTGTCCCAACGATCTGCGCATGCCCAAGAGCTATCTGCACGCTGAGCCGGCGTGCGCCCGTGCGGAGCAAAACTGCTTCGATCCGTATCTGCAGGTGAGTGCCCGTTTGACGGCGCTTTCGCAGATGGGGCATGCGACCGACAAGATAGAGCTCATCGTGCTCGGTGGTACCTGGAGCGACTATCCGCAAGGGTATCAGGCATGGTTTATGTCGGAGCTCTTCCGTGCGCTCAATGACGATGCCGTCGCCGGCGTGGCGGCAAACCCCATGTTGGCGCGTCCCGGCATCAGCCGTGCCGAGGCAGGGCGCCTGCTCGATGATGCCCCCGCCGATGCCCTGCCGCCGGTGGTAACAGAGCGCCGCGAGCGCTATCGGGCTGCCGGCATTGCGACAGACGAGGCCAAGCTCGCTGCCGGCGTTGCCGACGAGCAGGGGCGTGTGGATGCTGCCGTGGGCGGCTATAACCGCGCGGTGCGTTGTCTGTACGGCCCCGGCACGCCGTGGGGCGAGGTCGCCGAGTGGCAGACGGCGACGATGAAAGAGCTTGAGCGGCAGCAGCGCATCAACGAGACGGCGAAGCATCGCGTGGTGGGGCTCGTTATCGAGACACGCCCCGATGCCGTAACGCCGCAGGCGCTTACGCTTATCCGCCGCCTGGGCTGCACCAAGATTCAGATGGGTATCCAGAGCCTCGACCAGCATTTGCTCGATATCAACGAACGTCGCATTTCGTTGGCGCAGATCGAGCGGGCGTTTTCGCTCGCGCGCCTGTTTGGCTTTAAAATCCACGCGCATTTTATGCTCAACTTGCTGGGCGCCACGCCCGAGGGGGACAAGCGCGACTACGAGCGCTTTATGACCGATGGCGCGTTTATGCCCGACGAGGTCAAGGTCTACCCGTGTGCGCTCATCGAGGGTTCGCGCCTGGTGGGTTGTTACGAGCGTGGCGAGTGGCGCCCCTATACCGAGGAAGAGCTGCTCGATGTATTGGCCGACGACATCGTGGTGACGCCGGCGTTCTGCCGCATTAGCCGCATGATTCGCGACTTTAGTTCCGACGACATCATGGTGGGCAACAAGAAGCCTAACCTGCGTCAGCTCGTTGAGAACCGCCTGGCTGCTCGGGGTGACGGTGCGACGGTGCGTGAGATTCGCTATCGCGAGATCAGTACCGCGGGTGCCGACCTGGATGAGTTGACCCTTGACGAGGAAGTAGCGTACGAGACGCCGTTGACTTACGAGCGCTTTTTGCAGTGGGTGACGCCCGAAGGCAAGATTGCCGGCTTTTTGCGCCTGTCGCTGCCCGACCGTTCGTTTGTTGCCGCGCATGCGGACGAGTTGCCGACGGGGCCGGAGGAGGCAATGATTCGCGAGGTGCACGTGTATGGCATGGCGGCGCGCGTGGGGGATCAGGGCCAGGCAGCCCAGCACCATGGATTGGGGCGTTTGCTCGTAGAGCGTGCGTGCGAGATTGCCCGGGATGCGGGTTATACGCGCGTCAACGTGATCAGCGCGATTGGTACGCGCGAGTACTATCGCCATTTGGGTTTTTACGACCATGGACTCTATCTGCAAAAGGAGCTCTAAATGAACAAGCCGAGTGTTTCTGCTGGCGTCGTTGCCGGCGTTGCTCTGGGAGCCGCGGCGCTTGGCGCGGCCGCCGTCGCTGTTCGTGCTGCCTGTCTGCAGGTTGCGCGAACCCGCAATGGGTTGGCGCGTGTGAAACGCGTGCACGATGATAACGGCGACGAAGTCCGCGTATTGGTGCAAGGCGGCGTCTACCAAAGCGCAAGCTACGTTGGCGAACGTTGGGCGGAGCCCGTCTTTGCGTACTATCGTGCGTTTGACGACGTGTTTGAGGCCGAGGGCGCAATGCGTGACGCTTATGGTCATGGCATCGACCGCATGCTTATGCTGGGCGGCGGCGGGTTTGCCTATCCCAAGTTCGCGCTGATGTTGCATGAGAGTTTGCGCATGGACGTCATTGAGTACGATGCCGAGATTACACGTCTAGCGCGTCGTTGGTTCTACCTAGACGAGCTGGAGCGTACGGCGGGCGATCGCCTGCGGGTGATTACCGCCGAGGCGCGTTCGTACCTGGGCGTGACGAGCGTGGGGCATCGTCGCTACGACGTGGTCGTGAGCGATTGCTTTGGCGGTGCCGAGCCCGTACGCGAGCTGGCGACGGTTGAGGCGATGCGTTTGGTGCGGGGCAGCCTGAACCCCGGCGGTATCTATGCGGCCAATATCGTGAGCGCGAACGAGGGGAGCGACGTGACGTTCCTGCGCGATTGCGCAGCCACGGCGCTCGAGGTGTTCGCCCATGCCTGGGTGGTCCCGTGTGGCGATGCGGAGTTCGGTGGCGAGGAGAACTACCTGCTCATCGCCAGCGACGGCGACTACACCTTTGCCGAAGCCGTGCCCTTCGATGCTGACTTCCTCGGCGCGGCCCTCCACGACAAGTAAGTCTCCCCGTCCCAAAAAAAGACTGGTCCTAGGCGTGGTCGCACCAGCTGCGGACACGCTGCTTCATGCCCTCTATGTCGAGCACGCCTTCGGCAAAGCCCTTGCGCACGAGCTCTTCGGGAACAAACTCGTCGTAGCGGTCAAAGTAAGGCACCTCGCCAGGATAGACGAGCTCGATGGGATCGAAGTCCTTCTCGGCCTCGGCGGCGAGCACCTCAAAGAACGTCTCCTCGTCGGCCTTCATCTTAAACTGCATAAAGTACGGGCGTGACGAGTCGAGTCCGCGAAGGCCCAGCTCCGCGGCACATTTAATCTTGAGCATGCGCTCGAGCGCCAAAAAGGCGTAGCTGCCCAGCCAGGGGAAGAGCACCCAGGTATCGCCGCCCAGGTTGATGAGCGGCTTGGTTCCCGCACCCGAAATCTCGGCCGTATGACGAGCCTGTGCTAAGCGGGCCCGTGCGTTACCCATAAGGTACGGATATGCCGCGTGCTCGTTGAGCGCCTTGCGCATGCGCTCGAGTACGTGTGTATTGATGTCGCCGGGGCAGTCGCCAAAGTAGGCCGGCACCCGGCCCTTGACCTGCGTGGCAAAGACGGTGTGGCGCCTCCAGTCCACTTCCTCGACAATCCAGCAGTGTCCGGCGATGGCGATGCGCTCACCGGGCGGTGGCGGATTGACGATCGTGCCCAACTCGGCCGACTCGCTGCGAACGGTGAACTCCTCGTTTTCCTGGAACACGGCGTAGAACTTAAAGTTGTTGATGATGCGCTCGCCCGCGAGACCCACGATGAGCCCGCCACCTTCGGTGACCTGGATATGGTCGATCTTAATGAGGTGACGTAGCAGCACACGGTAATCGTCTGCCGAGACACGGTGGAAATAGCTGAGCGTGAGCACGCGCTGGGCAAGTTCGGCCGGCGTGAGCTCGCCGGTGCTGGCGAGGGTCGACATAGTCTGGTGATAGAGCAGGCTGTAGGGGAGACGATCGAGCTCGGGTGGCTCGACCCACTTTTCCTCGCGATAGAGTTGTACGAGCGCGATACCCTGCAGGAGCTTCCAGGGAATGGTTTCGGGCATCATCGTGCGCGGCTCGGGCTCTTCCTCGCGCATGACAAACCACATCTCGGGCGGAAGATCGCGACGGCCTGTGCGCCCCATGCGCTGCAAAAAGGAGCTGACGGTAAACGGCGCGTCAATCTGGAAGGCGCGCTCCAGGCGGCCGATATCGATACCGAGCTCCAGCGTAGAGGTGGTGACGGTCGTCTGTGCCTGTTCCTCGTCGCGCATGAGCTCTTCTGCCGTCTCGCGCAGCGATGCCGAAAGATTGCCGTGGTGGATGAGAAAGCGGTCGGGCTCGTGCCGGCTCTCGCAGTAGCTACGCAGCATGGAGCATACGGCCTCTGCCTCCTCGCGCGAGTTGGCAAAGACCAGGCATTTGCGGCCGCGGGTGTGTTCGAAGATATAGCCCATGCCGGGGTCGGCGTTGTCGGGCGCCGTGTCGGTGGGGTTGAGAAGCGCCTGCTCGGTCGCTCGTGGGATGTCGACTTCGCCCTCGGGGGCCGAGGAAGTGCGACGGTCTTTGGGAGCGGCCTTGCCCCGCGCCTGCTCACGACGTTGACGGTGTTCTTCCTGTGTAAGCCGTCCGCTGTGGCACATGTCTTGTCCGGATGCGGGCAGCGCCGCGGGCGCCGCCGTCTCAATACGCTCGCAAGCAAGCACCTCGGCTTCCTGCGGACCTGTGCCCATGAATCCCCGCTGCTGTGCCTGGGGGCCCGAGTTGTAGAAGTGCTCCATGGAGATGCGCCACACGCGACGCGGTTCTTCAAAGCGGGGGATAACGCAGTTGCGCCCCGTTCCCTGTGAGAGAAAAGCGCCCGTGCGCTCGGGGTCGCCGATGGTGGCCGAAAGGCCAATGCGTCGAGGCTGCACGCCGGCCATGCGCGAGAGCCGCTCGATAAGGCAGAGCGTCTGCCCGCCACGGTCGCCGCGCATGAGCGAGTGGACCTCATCGATGACCACGTAGCGCAGGTCGCAAAACATGCGCGGGATCGCCATGTGCTTATGGATCAGGAGCGCCTCGAGCGACTCGGGTGTAATCTGCAAGATGCCGCTCGGTTTTTTGATGAGCTTAGCCTTGTGCGACTGCGAGACATCGCCATGCCAGTGCCAGACAGGGATATCGGCCTCTTCGCAGAGGTCGTTGAGACGGACGAACTGATCATTGATGAGCGCTTTGAGGGGGCCGATGTAGAGGGCGCCCACGCTCGCGGGCGGGTTCTCCCAAAACTCGGTCAGGATGGGAAAGAAGGCTGCCTCGGTTTTGCCGGAAGCCGTGGATGCCGTCAGGAGCACATTGTCTTGCGTGTTAAAGATGGCGTCTGCCGCTGCAACCTGGATAGAGCGCAGACTCTCCCAATCGTGGGAGTAGATGAAGTCTTGGATAAACGGAGCATATCGGTCAAAGGCGTTCACGGGGCCTCCTCTCAAATACGAACCTCTTAACGCGGTGGCCAAGGGTTTGCTGCATTACCGCCTCAACGTTTGCCCAGATAAAACCTGCCAAAATAAACCTGTCCCTATTTGGCAGGTTAGATGGTGAACTCGGCGAAGTTGCGTGTGTCGGATGATGCGGGCGATTCGTTGGCTGGCGCCAGCGCGTCGCCGCCGACGCTTTGCAGCAGCTCTGCCACGTTAGCATCGGGGTTTTGACACAGGATATCGAGCAGTTCGATAAAGTCGCGGATGACCTCGCGGGGCGTCAGATGCGTGTCGGCCCCCACGCGGCCAAACTCAATCTTGAGGAAGTCCACCAAGTCGTTCTCGGTAAGCGTGGGCGTCCAGCCAAAGTAGCCGGCGTGAATTTGCATGAGCTTTTCGATGAGCACCAGCAGCTCCTCGTAGGTGAGCGGCTGCAGACGGATGATGGGCGCGAGCATGTCTTTGAGATCATCGCGCGCAAAACGACCCTGAGCGAGTCGGCTGCGCAGGGCCTCGTAGGAGAACACGCCGCGGCGACGGTCTTCGATGGAGGTTGGCGTGCCGCCCATGATCACGCCCAGGTACTGCGCTTTGCCCTGGAGCGTGTCGTTGTACATCGTTAGGATTTTCTCGTAGTTGTACTGTCGCGTGATCGCGTTGGGAATCTTGTACAGATTCACGAGCTCGTCGATGAGTACCAGCATGCCCTTGTAGCCGCTGCAGACCAAAAAGCGCGCAATGAGCTTAACGTAGTCGTACCAGTCGTCGTCGCTGATGATGGTCGAGGAGCCCAGCTCGGCGCGTGCCTCGCTCTTGGTGCGGTACTCGCCACGAATCCATTTGGTCACGCGACTCATAGCTTCTTCGTCACCCTCCGAGACGGCCGTGCGATAACGGCGGAGCATGCGGACAAAGTCAAAGCCGTGGACCATCCCTTCGAGTGGAGCGAGTTGAGCATTGACGGCAGACTCGTCGGCCTCGGCACACGAGGCGACCCAGCGGTCCAGGATAAGGTTGAGCGCGCCGCCCTCGGGGCGCGTCTTGGTCGATATGTTGCGGATGAGCTCGCGGTAGGTGGCAAGGCCCTGCCCCTGACCGCCTTGCAGGCGGCGCTCGGGCGACAGGTCGGCATCAGCGACGACGAATCCCTCGCCCATGGCGTGCGTGCGGATGGTCTGGAGCAAAAAGCTCTTGCCGGCGCCGTAACGACCGACCAGAAAGCGGAAGCTCGCGCCACCGTCGGCGATGAGACTCAGATCGGTGAGCAGGGCGCGGATCTCGACCTCGCGCCCTACGGTGATGTAGGGAAGGCCGATGCGCGGGACCACGCCGCCCTTGAGTGAGTTGAGAATGACGGCGGCGACGCGCTTGGGCACGCGGGGTGCTGCGGATGCGATATCACTCATAGTCTAGGTATCCTCTCACGTCTGCTTCGTAATCCTCGATAATTTGCGGTCCTGCCGCGCCGAATTCGATAACGGTGTCTCCCACCAGGTCAAAGAGCGCCTCGTTGACTCGCGGCAGCCTCGGTGGCAAAAGGATATACGCCCATAGCCCGTGCCATTGAAA
>USFK01000058.1 GCA_900553935.1 uncultured Collinsella sp. | reverse complement strand
ATGTCGCTATATTCCGTTGAATCGCTAAAAGGAGCAATATCGCTTGTATTGTCAGCCCCGGCGGCATGATGCAAGCCGGTTCCGGCGCGCTGTAAGGCGTGGCGACAATTTGATACGCGCAATCGAGGCGCTCCGGAAAGGGCGCCTCGATTTGTAGAGCTGCGGAAGTTGTGACCGTTACGCTATACGGTCCACCGTTAGCCGATGATGCGAGGGCGCTCGGCGTTTTCGACTGGTTTATGCACGCAAAGTCTGGGAATATACAAGGCGCATGTCTTACTGTCTAACCAGTTGCGCCAAGGAGGCACCATGGATTACAAGATCACCGGCTACGAGCCCGCCCAGCTGTTCCATTTCTTTGAGGAGGTCAGCGCGATCCCCCGTGGGTCTGGCAACGAGAAGGGCATCAGCGATTTCCTGGTTGCGTTTGCCAAGGAGCGCGGCCTCGATGTGTACCAGGACGAGGTCTACAACGTCATCATTCGCAAGCCCGCTTCTGCCGGCGCCGAGAATGCCCCGACTGTGATGCTGCAGGGCCACATCGATATGGTGTGCGACAAGTTGGGCTCTGTTGAGCACGACTTTACGACCGACGGTATCGACCTGGTCGTGAAGGACGGCGTCCTCACCGCTAACGGCACCACCCTGGGCGCCGACAACGGTATTGCTGTCGCTCTGATGCTTACTGTGCTCAACGACGATTCGATCGTTCATCCCGCCCTCGAGTGCGTATTCACCACCGACGAGGAGACTGGCCTGGTCGGCGCCGAGACGCTCGACAAGTCCCAGATTAGCGCCCGCACCATGATTAACCTTGACTCCGAGGAAGAGGGCGTTGCCACCGTCAGCTGCGCCGGCGGCGTCGTTGTTACCTACACCTGCCCCATCGTGCGCGAGCACAAGACCGGCAGCACCTTCACGCTCGACATCTCCGGCCTACTGGGTGGTCATTCCGGCAACGATATCAACCTGGAGCGCGGCAACGGCAACCTCATCATGGCCCGCATCATCGACCGCCTGATGGTCGCCGGCGAGCCCGCCATCGTCAGCTTTAACGGCGGCACTAAGGACAACGCCATCAACCGTGAGTGCAAGGCCGAGCTGGTTTACGCCGACCACGCTGCCGCCGAGGCCGCGGCCCAGATCGCAAAGGACATCATCGCCGACGTCACTGCCGAGCTCGAGGTCTTCGACCCCGGTTTTACCTGCACCGTCGAGATTGCCGACGACGCCGAGGTCGAGGCCATGGACCAGAAGTCCGCGCTTGCCCTCATCCGCGCCCTGCGTCTTGCCCCTAACGGCGTGATTCGCCGCAACGTCGCCACCGACGGCTCCGTCGAGGTTTCCTCCAACATCGGCGTGGTCGCCACTTCCGACGACCAGGTCAAGATCATGCTGTCCCCGCGCTCCTCGATCACCTCGCTGCAGAACGAGTTCAAGGACCGCCTGCAGACGCTGGCCGATGTCTTGGGCTTCGACGCCAAGTTTGAGTTCGAGTATCCCGGCTGGAGCTATGCCGAGCATTCGCCGGTCCGCGACGTCTTTGTCGAGAGCTATCGCGAGCTCTTTGGCTCCGAGCTGCGCATCGAGTCCATTCACGCTGGCCTTGAGTGCGGCCTGTTTGCCGAGGCCCTGCACGGCCTGGACGCCATCGCCGTGGGCCCGACGCTCTCCGATGTCCACACCCCGGACGAGAGCATGGAGCTCGCTTCTGCCGAGCGCTTCTACGAGCTGCTCATCGACGTCCTCAAGCGCCTCGCTGCGTAAAGGTCGCGCTAGCAGCAGTCCGAGCCACGTGCTAGCAGATTGCAAATGACATTACGAGAGGGGACATCCGAGCTTTTGCGACGGGTGCCCCCTCTCTTTTGTTTGATAATTGCGAAATTACGGC
This sequence comes from uncultured Collinsella sp., assembly GCA_900553935.1. GTDB lineage: Bacteria > Actinomycetota > Coriobacteriia > Coriobacteriales > Coriobacteriaceae > Collinsella. Next base: position 6,083 of record USFK01000058.1, on the reverse strand, counting down.
CACCTAGTTCATTTCTGCCCTGATGAGGTCGAGGGTGCGCTGGCAGTTTTCGCGGACGGGGCCGAGCATATGCTCGCGCAGGTCCGCCATGCCGGGCAGGTCGGCGTATTTGTCCATGACCTCTTCCATGCAAATGGGCACCTCGTAGGCGAGGTCCATCATGGTCGCAAAGCAAAACTTCTCGGATAGCCCGGCATCGGTGAGCGCCGCCTCCAGCGCGGGGTCGCCCATACCGTGGTATCGGCGGATAGCGCCTGGACCGATGCGTCCCACACGATTTTCGCCGCCAACGCTCATGGCAAGGCGCGCCCGGCGGCGCATACGCTCGTACGCCAAGCCCGATGCGACATCGTACATGGGTGCGAGCGCTGCGTTTGTGCCTTTACCTAGGATGAGCGAGTAGTTTTTAGCGTGTGCGTCAGGCGCTCCGATAATGGCGTTATAGAACAACATATAGGTAAAAAGCACAAGATTCATGTGGTGGGGGACTGTGTTAATCAGTCGTTCTTGGATGTCTCGTGTGGTTGGTCCTCCGTCGGCGGTGTATTTCTGGCTTGGCAATACACCGAGCGCCTGGCAAAAGTCCTCCTGATGCAGCCTTTCGATATTTCCGCTGCTATTGACCATTCTGTCGTACCGTTCAACGACGAGCGCGGCTTCGTCTTCAAATGTGCAATAGGAGACGTTGGCAGTTGGAATGCCAACACGCCGAGCCGTTTTCATGCAGACGAATTCGTTTAAGGCCTGATGTTTGAACCCAACGACACCATTTTTGAAGATATGGGTAGTGGGGGATGACCCTAGACATTCGCACCATTGGCCATCATGCCAAGCTAGTGCAAATTTGCCTTGGTTGCCGCCCAGGGACCAGCTTTCGTTGGAGCCCATCCATGTCTCTCTTTCGTCATCGCGAATTGCTTTGAGCTTGTGAGCGATTTGAGAATTGGTAAGCGGGCGGTATGCCGAGACCCTGCCGCGGGCGGCGCCTAATTGATCGGTTCGACAAAACTGAACGGCCCCTGCGCAGTCAAGACCGATATGGCACAAGAGGGCGACGGGGTTGTTGGATGCAACGTCATACTCGGCGGCAATAGCGCGACGCTGCTCTTGACTGTCGGGCAAAAGGCCAAATAGGAACGGGCGGACGATGTTATGGCCATACGTGCGATTGGAAAGCGGCATTGTTAGCGATAGCGGTGCTCCGCGATAGGTTGGGGCGTATACAAAGCTGCAGAGTCCATGCTTGTCTTGCCGGAGAGTGCCTGCGATTTCGCCACAAATGAGGGTTGCAAGCTCCATCTCTGCCATTTATTTCACAACCTTACAGCCAAAGGAGAGGCCTGAAGTGCCGGAAAGGCCTTGCTCGGCTGCGATTTGAGCCAGCAAGGCACCATAGGAAGATGGCGTTCCCTGTCGAGCGGGTCGTCTGCCTACGCTTGGCTTTGGCAGGGCATTCGAGTTCGCGATAGGGAGGTCCGCTTTCGTCATCGGATGTTCGGAGGGCGATGCGATGGAGTCGTTATCGCTTTGCGCAAAGAGACCTATGCCGAGTGCATTAAAGACGGACAGCAACTTGTCGAGCCGAATACCCGTGGCGTCTCCTAGCTCGAGCGATGCGAGCAGGCGCTCCGAAACGCCGGCTTTTTTAGCGAGGGCCGCACGGGTGATTTCCTGCGACTCGCGTGCCTGACGCACATAGATGCCAGCTTGGCGTGGTGTGGTGATGGGAAGGGTATCCATGGCGATCTCCAACATGCAGACTTTTGCATATCAGTATGACATGCAAAAGTCTGCACGAAAAGGCCTCATGCAAAACTTTGCATGAGGCCTTGTACTGGCGTTGAGTTTTGAGCGATTGTGTTTGGCGTTACAGCGCCAAAATCCCCAGATGCTCAAGCAAGATCTTAAGCCCGATGAGGATGAGCACGACGCCACCCACGATGGTGGCAGGCTTTTCGTAGCGCGCGCCAAAGGTGTGGCCGATCGCTACGCCGGCGACGGAGAAGATAAAGGTCGTGATGCCGATGAGCGACACGGCGGGCATGATGTCGACCGAGAGCGCGGCAAATGAGATGCCTACGGCTAGGGCGTCGATTGAGGTGGCGATGGCGAGGATCAGGTACTCGCCCAGGTCAATCTTTTCGGCATCCTTGCCGTCGCCCTCATCCTCGTCCTCGTCCTCGTCCTCGGTAAAGGCCTCCCACAGCATTTTGCCGCCAATGAAGGCGAGCAGGATAAAGGCGATCCAGTGGTCGATGGGGCCGATGATGCCCATAAACTGGCTGCCAAGCGCCCATCCGATCACGGGCATGCCGGCCTGGAAGCCGCCAAAGAACAGGCCGAGCACTACGGCGACCTTAAGGTTGATCTTCTTCATGCCAAGGCCCTTGCAGATGGATACGGCAAAGGCGTCCATCGAAAGGCCAACGGCGAGCAGCACGAGCTCTGCGAGTCCCATAGTCTGGCTCCCTCTCTGCGGGCGGGCCCGCGTGTACCTCTTGGGGGAGCAACATAAAGACTAACCTTGGCACATGGTTGAGTGGGTAGTCAAAAGAGCCCGTCCCAAATTAGCTATCTTAGCGGTGTTCGCTCATTCTGTAAGCATCGGATTTCGCGAGCGCCGCGGGGACAAACCGTGAGAAACTATTTAGCGTTTATGGAGCGTATACGATGGGAGCGATGCCTTGGATAAGAACGAGCTGCAAAAGCGTATGGAACAGGCCATCCGTCTGACGGCACCTGGTCAGCCGATCCGCACTGCCCTCGACATGATCATCGCCGGTCACCTGGGCGCCCTTATCTGCGTTGGCGACACCGAAAACGTGCTCGCTGCCGGTAACGACGGCTTCCCGCTCAACATTTCGTTCACCTCGAACCGTCTGTTCGAGCTCTCCAAGATGGACGGCGCCATCGTCATCGACGGCGACCTCACCCAGATCCTGCGCGCTAACTTCCATCTCAATCCCGATCCCTCGCTTGCCACGAGCGAGACGGGCATGCGTCATCGCACCGCCGCTCGCATGTCGGTGCTCACCGATGCCATTGTGATCTCGGTCTCGGCCCGTCGTGCCGTCGTCAACGTGTACGTTCACGGCAAGAGCTACGAGATCCAGCCCGTCACCACCATCATGAGCTCGGTCAACCAGCTCGTCGCCACGCTCCAGACTACCCGTCAGTCGCTCGACCGCTCCTTGCTGCGCCTGACGGCCCTCGAGCTCGACGACTACGTTACGCTCGCCGACATTACCGGTATTTTCTCGAGCTTCGAGATCATGCAGCAGGCAAAGACTGAGCTTAAGGATTGCATTGTCAAGCTGGGCAACCAGGGCAAGCTCGTGCAGATGCAGCTCGAGCAGCTCGCCGGCTCCAGCATGGATACCGAGTACGACCTGATGATTCGCGACTATGCGAGCGATTCCTCCGAGGCCAATGCCGAAAAGATCCGCGCCAACCTGAGCCGTATGACGCCCAAGGACTTGTCCGACCCGCAGCATGTGGCGGCGGTTCTGGGTTACGACGACCTGGACGAGGACTCCGTCATGACACCGCTGGGCCTGCGCACGCTTTCGCGCGTGTCTGTCGTGCGCGACGGCGTGGCCGAGAAGATCGTCGACGAGTATGGCTCGCTGCAGGAGCTCATGGACGACATCAGCGAGGATCCGGAGCGCCTGGGCGACTTTGGCGTCAACAACCCTGCCATTCTTGCGGACTCCTTGTACCGCATGAAGGGCACCAAACAGGGGAACGCATAATGGCGCCCGTATGCGCCGTGGTCGTTGCCGGTGGCAGCGGCCAGCGCTTTGGTAACCCCGGTGGCAAGCAGCTCGTTAACGTGGCGGGTCGTCCGCTCATGAGCTGGTCCATCCGCGCGTTCGATCGTAGCGACAAGGTCGGCCACATCGTGGTGGTGTGCCCTGCCGAGCGCCGTGCCGAGATGTGCCGCCTGGCCATCAGCCCGTTTGACTATGACACGCCCATCAGTTTTGCCGATGCCGGCGATACCCGCCAGGACTCCACCCGTGCCGGCGTGCATGCGGTACCGACGGGTTTCGAATATGTCGCTATCCACGACGGCGCCCGTCCGCTTATCACGACCGAGGCCATCGATCATGCGATCGACGTGCTTGTAGGCGACCGCGCCCTCGACGGTGTCGTGTGCGGTCAACCCGCGATCGACACGCTCAAGATTGTCGACGGCGATAATATCGTCGAGACGCCGCCGCGCGAGCTCTACTGGGCCGCGCAGACGCCGCAGATCTTTAGCATCGACGCCATGAAGCGCGCCCACACCGCAGCTATCGCCGAGGGCTTTATCGGGACTGACGATTCTTCGCTGGTCGAGCGCATGGGCGGGCGCGTCCGCTGTGTCCAGAGCCCGCGCGATAACCTTAAGGTGACGGTGCCCGAGGACCTGCGTCCCGTAACCGCGATTCTGCTTGGCCGCATGGCCGAGGGAGAGGACCTTCCCCATGTTCAGTAACCTGCGCATTGGCCACGGCTACGACGTCCACCGTTTGGTGGAGGGGCGTCGATGTATCATCGGCGGGGTTGACATTCCCTACGAGCGCGGCCTGCTGGGCCACTCGGATGCCGATGTGCTCGCGCATGCCTTGGCCGACGCCATTCTGGGCGCCTGCCGCGGGGGAGACATCGGCAAGCTATTCCCCGACACCGATCCCGCCTACGAGGGTGCCGATTCGATGGTGCTGCTCGCTCGCGTGATGGACTATGCGCGCGAGCTGGGCTTTGAGTTTGTCGATGCCGATTGCACCATTGCCTGCCAGCAACCCAAGATCACCCCGCACCGCGATGCCATGCGCGCCAACCTTGCCCATGCCCTGGGCGTCGACGTCGAAAACGTGGGCGTCGCCGCCACTACGACCGAAAAGCTCGGTTGGGAAGGCCAGGGCGAGGGAATCGGCGCCTGGGCCGTCTGCCTGCTACAGAAAACCGTTAAGGAGTAACGAATGCGTATCTACAACAGCGCTACCCATAAAAAGGAAGAGTTCCAGCCCATCGAGTCCGGCAAGGTCCGCATGTACGTGTGCGGCCCCACGGTCTACGACAACATCCACATCGGCAATGCCCGCACGTTCATCAGCTTTGACGTGATTCGTCGCTGGCTCATCGCGAGCGGCTACGAGGTCACGTTCGCCCAGAACCTCACCGATGTCGACGACAAGATCATCAAGCGCGCCAACGAGCAGGGCAGAACGGCCGCCGAGGTCGCGACGGAGTTCTCCGACAAGTTCATCGGCGTCATGCGTGCCGCCAACGTGCTCGATCCCGATGTGCGCCCCCGCGCCACCAAAGAGATCGGCCCCATGATCGCCATGATCAAGACGCTCATCGAGCAGGGCCACGCCTACGCCGCCGATAACGGCGACGTGTACTTTGCCGTGCGCAGCGATTCCAACTATGGTCAGGTCTCGGGCCGCAACATCGACGACCTTATGGTTGGCGCGCGCATCGAGGAGAACGAGGACAAGAACGACCCGCTCGACTTTGCCTTGTGGAAGGCTGCCAAGCCCGGCGAGCCCAGCTGGCCGAGCCCCTGGGGCGAGGGCCGTCCCGGTTGGCACACCGAGTGCGCCGCCATGGTGCATCGCTACCTGGGCACCCCGATCGACATCCACGGCGGCGGCTCCGACCTTGCCTTCCCGCACCACGAGAACGAGTGCGCCCAGGCCACCTGCGCCTGGCACCAGGGCTTCTCCAACACCTGGATGCACACGGGCATGCTGCTGGTAGACGGCGAGAAGATGTCCAAGTCGCTCGGAAACTTCTTTACGCTGGCCGAGGTGCTCGAGCAGCACTCTGCCGCAGCCCTGCGCCTACTGATGCTGCAGACGAGCTACCGCTCGCCGCTCGACTTCTCCTGGGAGCGCCTGGAGGGTGCCGAGAACTCGCTCACGCGTATCGCCGGTACGGTCGAGAACCTGCGCTGGGCCGCGAACCATGCGACGGCCGATGCCGATGAGGCAGCATCCGAGGCGTTTGCCGCCAAGGCCGCCGAGACCCGTGCCACCTTTAAGGAGTGCATGGACGACGACTTTAACACCGCCGGTGCCATGGGTGCCGTC
>USFK01000057.1 GCA_900553935.1 uncultured Collinsella sp. | reverse complement strand
TGCTGGGCGGGGCACTGCGCAAAGGTCATCGCTATCTGTACGGACCGCTCACCATGCAGGCGATCCAAATGGTTCATGCCGACCTTGCCGTCATGTGCCCCGGCGCTTTTGTTCCCGGCTGCGGCTTTACGACCGACTTTCCGCAGATGGCCGAGACCAAAACAGCCATGATCTCCGCCGCCCGTCAAGGCGTTGCCCTCATGGACGCCAGCAAGGTCAACGGACGCGGCATGTACCGCTTTGCCAAACTGACCGATGTCGGCACCATCGTGATGGACCGTGACCCCGACCATGCCGTCGCCACCTCGATCGCCGAGTTAGCCAACGACGCTCGTCCAGCCCTCATCATCGCCGGCGCTTAAACAAAAACCACCACAAAGGTGCCTGTCCCCTTTGTGGTGGTTTGAGCGTTAAAAGTGAACGTATCGCTACTTGGAGAGCTCGTCAGCGAGGGCCTCAATCTGGGCGCGCGAGGCGTCGTTGAGCGAACCCAGCACGGTCACCTTGTTCTGCGCCAGGGTAATGTCCTTCATGCCCTCGAGTTCCTTGGTCATAACCTTGGCAGCTGCGGGCGCCCAGGAGCCGCCCTCGACGAGCGCCACCGTACGGTTCTGGTAGGCATGCTCGGCAAGCGTGTGGATAAAGGTGCTCATGAACGGGAAGATCTCGCCCTGATAGGTAATGGAAGCGAGTACCAGACGATCATAGCGGAACGCATCCTCAACGGCCTCGGCCATGTCGTCGCGAGCCAAGTCAAAGACGGAGACCTTCTGGCCGCGGGCCTCGAGCGCAGATGCGAGCTCCTCAACGGCAGCCTTCAGATGGCCGTACACGCTCGCGTAAGCAATGGTGATGCCCTCGTCCTCGGGCTGATAGCTCGACCAGGTGTTGTAGGTGTCGAGGTAGTAGCCCAGGTTCTCGGTCAGCACAGGGCCATGGAGCGGACAAATAATCTGGATGTCCAGGTCGGCGGCCTTCTTGAGCACGGCCTGCACGAACTTGCCGAACTTCCCCACGATGCCAAAGTAGTAACGGCGTGCCTCGCAGGCCCACCCTTCCGGATCTTCGATGTCATTGGCACCAAACTTGCCAAAGCCATCGGCACTAAAGAGCACCTTGTCGGTGGCCTCGTAAGAGAACAGCACCTCGGGCCAGTGAACGTTGGGGGCGCCGACAAACGTCAGGCTGTGGCCGCCCAGGTCGAGCACGTCGCCCTCTTTGACGACCATCTTGCGCTCGGGATAATCGGTGCCAAAGTAGTTAACCATCATGCGGAAGGCCCCCATGCTGGCCACAATCTGCACCTGGGGATAGCGCTCCATAAAGGCGGCGATGCCAGCGGAGTGATCGGGCTCCATATGGTGAACGACCAGGTAATCGGGCGTGCGACCGTCGAGCACGGCTTCGATGTTACCGAGCCACTCGTCGACAAAACCGCCGTCGACTGAATCGGCGACAGCGATCTTTTCGCCCAAGATAACGTAGCTGTTGTATGCCATACCGTTCTCGGACACATCGTACTGGCCCTCGAACAGGTCAATGTCGTGATCGTCGACGCCAACGTAGCGGATATCCTTGGTGATCTCCATCAGGCAAAGCCTCCTAGATAGACAAAAGAGCCCGTCTATCATAGCACTCGGCTGCATCCCAACAGCTATCTGCCGGCATCCTTACCGATTGTTATTGAAATGCGATAAATCGCCGTTTACCAGCACAAACTATGAGCGCGGTATCGCCGTGCTATGTCGAATGATGAGCTGGCCGGGAATACGAATGGCAACGGTTTTGCCCGCCGTACCCGCCTCGGGAACCGCATGCTCGAACACCTCGCGCCCACGCTGATGCAAGTCGAATCGAACGGTCGTGAGCTCGTTATGTGCGACAAAGTCGTCGAGCGAGTCATCGACGCCCACCACGCTCACGTCCTCGGGCACGCGCAAGCCGCTATCGCGCAGCGCGGCGATGGCACCGTTTGCCATCTGGTCGTTTGCCGCGTAAATCGCCGTCATGGTGCGGTCGTGCTCGGCCAGATATCTGCCGGCCTCGTAACCGCTGTTGGCAGACCAATCGCCCTCGAGCGGCGCCTGCGGCTTAATGTGTTTACGCTCGAGCGCATCCTGCCAACCGGCGCGACGAAATTGCTCGTCAACCGAGAACGACGGGCCACCAATATAGCGAATCCGCTCGTGTCCCAGCTCAAACAGGTGATCCATAAGCAATAGCGAGCAGCCGTAATGGTCGGAATCGACCGTGGTCACGCGCGGATGCGCGTACATGGTAACGATGACCGTGCCAATGCCCGGCAGTGGATCAAACGTCTCAAAATCGGGCGCCATGCGACTCATGCCGATGATGATACCGTCCACGGGCAGCGCGGCCATACGACGCGTGGCCTCGGCAAGCGAAAACTCCTCGGTCTTGGACATCTCGACCAGCGTGATGGCGCAATTATGCTCGCGAGCAGCACTGGCGATGCCGTCGATCATTGAAAGGTTGCCAAACTTGGTGACATCGTTGACGCACAGGCCGACCGAATGGTAACGACCGTCGCGCAGCGAGCGACCGGCATAACTCGGACGAAAGCCGAGCTCTTGCATAGCGGCCTGCACGCGCTGGCGCGTCTGCTCGTTAACGTTGGGCAAGCCGTTGGCGACGCGCGAAACCGTCTGCTGCGAAACGCCAGCAGCGCGGGCGACGTCGGCCATGGAGACCGGACGCGTACCTGTATCGTTGGACGGGCGCCTTGCCACAGGATCACCTTCACCCTTGCGAGATCTGAATAACGCGAATGCCGACCCGGGCAGAAATACATCCCGCTCCGAGACCCGCTATCGTCGGACGCATGTTAACGTACTCTACTTTTTCTATCTGCATCTCTTCTGCTTTATAAGTCCATACGGCAGTACCGTTCACGGCTGTATTTCTACCGATTACCAGATTCTCAAAAAGTGACAAACGATGTGTTATGAGTACGTTAACATAGCCCGTAACGTGCGGCATCGTGAACACGTGATTCATGCCGCTTCAAGTTGTTAACGTACTCATAACGACGCAAAACTCACCCGTGCGCGCCAAGGAAAGGACTCCCATGACCACCCCCGACGAAAAGACACTCGCCACGCTCACCAAGCTGTTTGAGGAGGAGTTTGGCCCCATCGGCGACCGCCAGGTGCTCTACGTGCACGCGCCCGGCCGCTCCGAGATCAGCGGCAACCACACCGACCACGAGGGCGGCCACGTTATCGCCGGCTCGCTCGATGTCGCCGTCGATGGCATCGCCGTGGCAACCGACTCCAACAAGATTCGCGTCGCCGACGAGGGCTATCCTACGTTTGAGATCACGCTCGACACGCTGGATATTCAAGAGTCCGAGAAAGGCACGTCCGCAAGCCTCGTGCGTGGTATGGCCCACGAGGTCGCAGCGCTTGGTGTTGAGCCCCAAGGCTTCGACTTCGCCTTCACCTGCTCCGTTCCCTCGGGCGGCGGCCTTTCCAGCTCCGCTGCCGTCGAGGCCGCATACGGTCGTGCCATGGAAACCCTCTGGGGCGCGCCCGCCATTGAGCCCGTCGCGCTTGCGCAGATGAGCCAGCGCACCGAGAACAACTACTACGGCAAGCCCTGCGGTCTGATGGACCAAGCCGCCGTGTGCCTGGGCGGCCTTGCCTACATGGACTTTGAGGATCAGGCTCAGCCTAAGACCCAGAAGCTCGAGCTCAACTTTGAGGATCACGGCTATGCGCTCGTGCTCGTTAAGGTCGGTGCCGACCACGTAGCCGCCACTGACGACTACGCCGCCGTTCCGCGCGAGATGCAGGACGTCGCCGCCGAGTTTGGCAAGGCGCGCCTGTGCGAGGTCGACGTCGCCGACTTTGACGCCAAGCTCCCTGAGCTGCGCGCCAAGCTGGGCGACCGCGCCTGCCTGCGCGCCGTTCACTACTGGTACGAGAACGGCCTGGTCGACAAGCGCTGGGCAACTCTGAACGCCGGCGACATTGACCAGTTCCTGGTCCTGACGCGTGAGTCCGGCGCCAGCTCCGCCATGTACCTGCAGAATGTTGTTGCCAAACTGGGTGCCGAGCAGCCTTCCATGTACGCGCTTGCTCTTGCCGAGCATGTGCTCGACGGCCGCGGCGCCGTTCGTATCCACGGCGGCGGCTTTGGCGGTACCATCCAGGCCTTCGTGCCGCTCGAGCTGGTCGACACCTTCATTGCCAAGATGAACGGCTGGCTTGGCGAGGGCTCTGCCCGCCACTACGCGATTTCTGACACTGTTCCGCCATAGCTTTTGCAATCCCGGGGAAGGTCTTGCTTCGGGCTTTGGCTGTTCGCGGGTCATTCCATCGCAGGATCTTCCCTTCCTTGTCTTTCGCGGAATCTGCGCTTGCCCCAACGCTGTATCCCCCGGGGAGAATATCTCCTGCATCTACAATGTTTGTCGGTCGCAAAGCGGGTAAGCCTTTAAGCCATAGGCAAGTCTTTTTTCTTGCGTGGTGCCCGAATTCATACGGCTGGATAATACAATCAGGCTTACGATAGTGCGTAGACATATATCCGACCGGATTTTCTACCGCGATTTTACAAACGTTGGCATTTACAAACGCCATAAAAAACGCCGCCGCTTCTTCCCGCAACTCCAACCGCCTGGCCGCCTTTTCGCCATATCTTTCCGTGTTAAACCAGCGATTCCCGGTAACAGTAAGGTATGTACACGGCGGGTGCGCAATCAGCAAATCCCACCGACCCACATCATGCGTCTGTCCGTCCATGGTGACGATTGTGCCGCCCTTGATGGCTTCCAGAGCGTCACCCAAAATGTGCCATTCAGGTTTCCCGCCGGACGGCTCTTGAATATCGCAGGAATAGGCCTCATGTCCCCGCGACCGGAACGCCTTGCACACGGTTTGCGATTCCTCGCAGGCTATCAGAACTTTCATGGCTTTACCTCCACAAACTCTCCGCTTTCCAGCATGTACGGTGTATCCGCTTTGATTTTTTCACCATCGACAAACTCCGTTTTCACACATGCCGGAACGTATCGTCGCTTTGCTCCATCGTATTTCCACTCCGCAAGTGTAATCCAGCAGCCAATTGGCGCTTTTACCACAGAGCCATTTCCGGCGCAGCAAATCACGGAATCGCTTCCAGTGCAGTTAATCCGGGCGGAGTACCCGGAGCTGCCAATCCGGGCGCAGTACCCGGAGCTGCCAATCCGGGCGCAGTACCCGGAGCTGCCAATCTGGGCGGAGTCCCCGGAATCAACGTTTTCACTCGGCATCTCAGCAATAGTCTTTTCCAGTACAAAATCCACACATGCTTTGATAAATCCGGATAGTCCCAGTTTTACGCCGATTTTCAGTTTTCGGGAGCAGAATTTTTTCTTGTCATCCGTCTTTGGCTCGTCCAATGCTTCAACTTCCGCGAACTCGTTCTGCGTGCCATCAGAGCGAATCAAATCATAATAGTTCAGCACGTCAAAGGGATTTTCGCAAAAGTGCATTCCCTTTTCACAGATTTTCGCCTCCGGTTCCTCGAAGACGGTATTTTCCTGACACTGCTTATCCTTGCAGATCAAGCCGGGGTTGAATCCTTTGTATCCTTTCATTTCCCTTTTCCTTTCTGTTTTCCTTTATTCCCCCGAGGGGCTTTCCCCCACCTGGGCGGGGTGCAATTCCGCTTCACCGGCTTGAAACAGCCGTACATTTTCGCCTTGCTCATGCTCAAAAACAATCCCCTCTCTCACCAAGTCCGGGTGTTCATACCTGAAAAATTGGCGTTGTTTTTTGTGGTTTCCAATTGATTTCATGATGTTTTTGTTCCAGTTATCGATGAAATACGTTTCCCATGCCTTGCAGCCGTCCCCGTTGGTGGGGCAATCGTCCCGCGTGCAGTTTCTGCAAAAGGGGCTTTCCGAATCGATGTACTGGCCGGGTTTTTCTCTCATAATGCGTCCCTTCTTTCATCTGCGCCCGCCGCCAGAACCTGCCGTATGGCTTCCAGCTCGGCGTCCCCCAGCTCGCCGGACGCGCCCTTAGGAATATCAGGCTTCCCATAGCGCCTAACCGGTGGTGCTGACCCAGCACCGCCCCTGTCCTGCTCTTTGGCAAGCCAGCCGTTGATAAATCGCTGTACCCCGCCCTTGGTTTTCCGCTTGGATGGGTTGGCGTCACACCACCCGGCCATTTTCCGAAGCTCTGCCAGGATATCAACGGCGGGGTAGAGTTCTGCCCATTTGTCCACGTCAGCCTGAAAAACAGGGTAAAGGGATTTATCATTCAGCATGATCTGGCACACCGGCGGCGTGGAGGCGGTGTCCGGCTCCGCGCCTATACTCTCCTTTACTCTACTCTTCTCTACTCTACTCTCCTCTACTCTACTATGTCTTCGGATGTCAGCATTTTTTGATAAAATGTTGACATTTCTGCTTGAAATGTTTACATTGGGGCAAATTTTTGCGCACTCGACCAGAAGGATGTTGTAATCGACTTCAAGACTTTTACGGCGGCTGACTGCCTCGAAGTACCGCTTCTGAATTCCCCGTGAAGTCAGAACGTGATACTTGTCATATATCTCTTTGTCGAACATCCCTCGTCTGATAGAAGCCTCTATTATTTCGGAAACGACGCTCCCACCCAGCCCGCATCTTCGGGCGAACAAAAGCGCAACCTCCTCTGTCCATTCAATGTAATACCCCTCCTTGCCGTATATCTCTTGCAGCAAGTGAACGATTACACCAAATCCTGTCAAGCCATATTCTGCTTCTATCAGTTCAAATTTCTTGTCCAAGCAAACATCAAGCGGAAAAAAATCAAGCCCGCTTTTGATTGCCATGTGCTACCTCACTCCGGTTGCATGTTCCAGCGAATACCGCGCGAAGCACGTCCGCTCCCCGTACCGGTTCTTTCCGGTGACGGTTTCGGACTTGATGGGTACGCCCTGGGCTTTCAAATCCCAGATTCTGGCGCCCAGACGGTAACAGCCGTACTCGGTAACAGCCTCGGCCTGAGTGATACTTCCATAGTCCTGCAAATGCCGCAGGATACGCTCACACTGTGTCACGGGGTGCCTCCTCTCCGGTGAGACGGACCGCAACGCATGGGCGGGTGCCGTACCGCTTGCAGACTGTGGCGTCTGTGATAGCGGCATCATCCTTGTAGGCGATACCGTTCAGGGCGTCACACACAATCTTGCCTATGTTGTCCCAGTCGGGTTTCACCATGGGAAGAATCCGATTATCAAGCGCTTCGGCCTGCTTGCGCTTGCTCCACGAATGGGGAACGGGGTAGATTGCCGCAATGTCAACCCGGATAGTGCCGGTGAACTTTGCCCCGTGGGCTTCGCACTGGTATGCCCATGCCACCAGCTTTTCATAGTCCTTCGTTTTCTTTGGGGTGTATGTCGCACCGTTCTGGGTGAAGCGGGGGCGCTCCTTCCCTTGCGGAACACCGGGAATCGTAAATTCAATCGTCACGTTTTCGCTCCTTCCTTTGGAGTTGGCGGTTTCACCTCCCACCGCCAAGGGAAAATGCAAACTGTACTGTCAATCTTTTTGCGGAAAGATTGATTTTTCCGGCCTAGAACGGTAATCGCGTGTCGTCGTCTTCCAGCGGCGTAAAATCGCCGGTATTGCCGGAATAGGGGGTGGAGAAATCGCCGTATGAGGGCGCAGGCTCACCTCTGAGGGGCTTATCGCTGGGCAGGGTATATTTGCCATCCTCCACGCTATCCACGCTGATAGCCCGGAAGGGGCGCACTGCCCAGCCGGATTTTCCGTTATACTCCCACTGCTCGTTCCGGAACAGAATGCCGATTTCCTTCTTTGCAAGGGAATTTTCGTCCCAATCCCAGGTATATCCCCGGTTGGATTCTTCAACGGAGGTAACGAAACCCTTAAGGATGGATTTCGTCCATTCGTCCTTATCGCTGCCGTCGTTTTTGGGCAGCCACAGGCGGAGAACGCCCTTCCACTTCTTGTCTTCTACAATCAGGATTTTCATACCGGCAAAGATGGTCTATAAAACTGGAAACA
>USFK01000056.1 GCA_900553935.1 uncultured Collinsella sp. | reverse complement strand
GTGGACGGCGACCTTGGAGCGCTGGCCGGGCTCGCGGGCGATCGACTTGATCTGGACGGTGCCCTCATAGATCTCGGGCACCTCCTGCTCAAACAGACGACGCATGAGCTCGGGGTGGGTACGGGAGATGACAATCGGCGGACGGCTGTGCTCGCCACGAACCGGCTGCAGGTTGGAGTTGGGGTCGCGAACGTCGATGATCACGGCCTTGATGTGCTGATTGTGCAGGTAGCGCTCGCCCATCGGACGCTCGTTGCGCTCGTTTTCGTAACGGCGCTGGTCGAAGTGCGGAAGCTCGGCCTCGACGCCCTCGCGAATCTTGACGATCGTGAAGTCGGGAGTGGACTGCAGCACGGTACCGCTGATGAGGTCACCGATGCGGCCAGCGAACTCCTCGTAGATCTGCTCGCGGGCGGAGTTGCGCACGATGGCGTTGATCTCGGCCTTGGCGTGCTGGGCGGCGATGCGGCTCGTGTTCTTGGGGGTGACGTCGATCTCCTCGAACTCGGTGAAGTTGCCTTCCTCGTCCATGGAATCGTCGATCGGCTCCAGGCGGTAGACGTAGATCTTGCCGGTGGTGCGGTCGATGGTCACCTTGGCGCCCCACTCAAGATGCAGGATCTCGGCATAGCTCTTGGCGAGCGACTGCTCCAGGCGGTCGATCAGGTAGAGCTGGTCGATGTGCCTTTCCTGGCAAAGCTCCATCAGGGCGGTCATCATGTCGGATGCTGCCATCTTACTTTCCTTCCTTCGCGGGCTTGAAGTCGTAGGTGGGCTTCAACTTGCACTTTTTAACATCAGAGAAATCGAGGGTGACGGACTCGCCGTCCTCGAGCTCGAGGGTCACGTTCGTCTCGGTAGCGGCGGCAATCTTGCCGGCGTACTTGCGACGGCCCTCGGTGGCGGTGGAGGTGAGCTCGCAGTTCTCGCCCACAAAGCGGGCAAAGTCACGCGGGCGGCGCAGCGGGCGCGCCATACCCGGGCTCGACACCTCGAGCGTATAGCTCGAAGAGATGGGGTCGAGCTCCTCAATCACATCGCCGACCCATTTGGTGTTGGCCGTGACGTCATTGAGCGACAGGCTCTGGCCCTCGGCACCCTCGATACGCACGCGCACGCAGGGGGCCTTGGTGGCACCCACGAGCTCAACGTCGACAATGTCGACATCGTGCTGGGGAGCAACGGCCTCGAGCGCGTCGATGATCGCCTGCTCGGTCTTGGTCTTGACCATTGCGGCACCTCCATCCATACAAAAAAGAAGCGGGGCCGAAACCCCACTTCTTTCAATTACAACTTCATTTGCAAGCAAACTATACCAATACCTGCACAAACGTGCAACCACAACACAAACCCGCAGGTCAGCGTGAGCACAGGTTCTCCACAAGAAATGGATAATTGGGTGTTGTCGCAAGTGTCCTTAACCAAAAAGAGGGGCGACTCCCTACGGAATCGCCCCTCGCTTTTTGATGTCAGCTATACGCGCAGCGCTTACTTGACCACCAGGTTAACCAGCTTGCCGGGCACGCAGATGGCCTTGACGACCGTCTTGCCCTCAAGCCACTTGGCAACGGCTTCCTCGGCGGCAGCCTGCATCTCCTCGTTGGAGGCGTCGCGGGCGACGTCGATGCGGCCACGGACCTTACCGAGCACCTGCACGACGATCTGCACCGTGTCCTCGATGGACTCGGCCAGGTCGAACTCGGGCCAGGCGGCGGTGTAGGCGTTGCCCTCGCAGCCGAGTGCCTCGTGCCACAGCTCGTCAGCCCAGAACGGGCAGATGGGGGCAAGGACACTCACGATGTCCTTGGCCACGCCGTAGCACAGAGCCTTGTCGCGGTCAGCGCCCTCAGTGGCGTTGAGGTAGGCGCTCGCGGCGTTGACGAGCTCCATGACGGCCGAGATCGCGGTGTTGAACTGACCGCGGTCGAAGTCCTCGGTGCACTTGGCGATGGTCCGGTGACGCTCGCGATAGAGCTTGAGCGCGACCTCGTCGAGCACGGACTTGTCGAAGGCCACGCTGGCGTCGCCGGACTGGACGAGCTGCCACACGATACGCCAGGCGCGCTTGATAAAGCGGTTCGCACCCTCGACGGCCTTAGGATCCCAGTCGAAGTCCTTCTCGGGCGGGGCGATAAACAGAATCGCCAGACGCATGGTGTCGGCGCCATAGGGCTCGATGACCGAGCTCGGGGGCACGACGTTGCCCTTGGACTTGGACATGGTCTCGCCGTTCTCGTCCTTGACCATGCCCTGGCACAGCAGGTTAGTAAAGGGCTCGTCCACACTCAGCAGACCCAGGTCGCGCAGTGCCTTGGTAAAGAAACGGCTGTAGAGCAGGTGCAAAATGGCGTGCTCGATACCGCCGATGTAGTTATCGACGGGCATCCAACGATCGGCAGCCTCGCGGGAGAAGGGCAGCTCGGTGTTGTGCGGATCGGTATAGCGCAGGTAATACCAGCTGGAGCAGGTGAAGGTGTCCATGGTATCGGTCTCGCGCTTGGCCGGGCGGCCGCAGACCGGGCAGGTGGTCTCGTAGAAGTCCTTGCACTCGGCGAGGGTCTCGCCGGCGCCCAGGTCCAGGTTCTCGGGGAGCGTCACCGGCAGCTGATCCTCAGGCACGGGCACAATGCCGCAGTGCTCGCAGTGGATAGCCGGGATGGGGTTGCCCCAATAGCGCTGGCGGCTGATGAGCCAGTCGCGCAGACGGAACTCGACCTTGCGACGACCGCAGCCCATGGCCTCGAGGTCGGCCACGATTGCAGCTTCGCCCTCGGAGTGCTTGCCACCGCGCATTCCGGTGTACTTGCCGGACTGGACGAGCGTGCCCTCGGCAGCGTGGGCGCAATCCCAGTCGACGGTCTCGGCATGGAAGGTATCGATGGTCTCGCCGTTGGCCTCGACGGCAGCACGGTCGTCATCGTCCAGGATGATCGGCACGATCGGCAGGTCGTACTTGCGGGCGAACTCAAAGTCGCGCTGGTCGCCGCAGGGAACGGCCATGACGGCGCCGGTGCCGTAGTCGGCCACGACGTAGTCGGCAACCCACACGGGGACCTTCTCGCCGTTGACCGGGTTCACCACGTAGCGGCCGGTAAAGGCACCGTGCTTCTCGAGGGTGCCCTGGGCACGCTTGACGGCGGAGATATGCTTGGAGTCCTCGACGATCTTGGTCACGGCCTCCTCGTACTCCGTACCCTCGACGAGCTCGTGCAGACGCGCGTACTCGGGAGCCAGGACAAAGAAGGAGACACCGAAGAGCGTGTCGGCTCGCGTGGTGAAGACGGTGATCTTACCCTCGTCGCCCTCGATGGGCTCGCCATCCTGGTCGCACAGGGTAAAGTCGACCTCGGCGCCCTCGGAACGACCGATCCAGTTGGCCTGCATCTGCTTGACGCGCTCGGGCCAGCCGGGGAGCTTCTCCAGGTCGTCGAGCAGCTCCTGGGAGTAATCGGTAATCTTGAAGTACCACTGCTCCAGGTCGCGCTTCTCGGGCTCGGTGCCGCAGCGCCAGCACTTACCCTCGGTGACCTGCTCGTTGGCCAGAACGGTCTTACAAGTGGGACACCAGTTGACCGGGTTCTTCTTACGGTAGACCAGGCCCTTTTCCCACAACTTCTCAAAGATCCACTGACCCCAACGGTAATAATCGGGACTGCAGGTCTTGACCATGCGATCCAGATCGTAGGAGAAGCCCATGCGCTTCATCGTGGCGAGAGCCTGGTCCATGTTCTTATACGTCCAGGCGGCAGCCTGCGTGTTGTGCTTGATGGCGGCGTTCTCGGCAGGCAGGCCAAAGGCGTCAAAGCCGATGGGGTGCAGCACATCGTAGCCGCGCATGCGGGCCTGACGGGCCATGGCATCGCCGATGGTATAGTTGCGCGCGTGGCCCATGTGCAGGTCGCCCGACGGATACGGGAACATCTCGAGCACGTACTTCTTGGGCTTGCTGGCGTCGGTGTCGACGGCAAAGAGGTTGGAGTCCTCCCAGGCCTTCATCCACTTGGACTCAATGTCCTGCGCGTCGTAGGCGGGAATCTCGTCCTTATGATCTGTGCAATCGCACATATCAGCTCCTTTAATCTTAGCTGGGGTCGGGCGGCTTAGCTTTATTCGCTACTGCGGACAGTCCTGCGCAAGACGAAGAGCACATTAAGTGCTCTTCTTTGCGTGCGGAACTTGTAGCGAACAAAGCTAAGCCGCCCGACCCTAAGGTTAACTTGGTTGATGATAGCAAATACAACAAGCGAGATGCCTGCGACTTGCAGGCATCTCGCTTTATCTAAATAACGTGGTTGATACTCAACCTTTATGTGCAGCTCTTATACCTATCGATAAGACACAGACTGCTGCGAATCTTTCACCACGACGTCGTGGGCGCCGCCTTCGACGATCGAGGTCGAGCTCACCAGCGTCAGGCGCGCCTTTTCCTGGAGCTCGGGGATCGAGAGGGCGCCGCAGTTGCACATCGTGGAGCGGACCTTGAGCAGCGAGTTGTCGACATTCTCCTTGAGCGGTCCGGCGTACGGCACGTAGGAGTCGACGCCCTCGACGAAGCTGAGCTTCGCCGCGCCGCCCAGGTCGTAGCGCTGCCAGTTGCGAGCACGCGCAGAACCCTCGCCCCAGTACTCCTTCATGTACTGGCCGTTGACGTTGACGCGCTCGGTCGGGCTCTCATCGAAGCGGGCGAAGTAGCGACCCAGCATCATAAAGTCGGCACCCATAGCAAGGGCGAGCGTCATGTGGTAGTCGTATACGATACCGCCGTCGGAGCACACGGGCACGTAAACACCGGTCTCCTCGTAGTACTCGTCACGGGCGCGGCAGACGTCGATCAGCGCGGTGGCCTGGCCACGACCGATACCCTTGGTCTCGCGAGTGATGCAGATGGAACCGCCGCCGATACCGACCTTGATGAAGTCGGCACCGCAGTCGGCCAAGAAGCGGAAGCCCTCGGCGTCGACGACGTTACCGGCACCGACCTTGACGTCCTCGCCGTAGTTGGCGCGAATCCACTCGATGGTGCGCTTCTGCCACTCACTGAAGCCCTCGGAGGAGTCGATGCACAGGACATCGGCGCCAGCCTCGATGAGCAGCGGCACGCGCTCGGCATAGTCGCGGGTGTTGATACCGGCGCCGACCATGTAGCGCTTGTCGTTATCGAGCAGCTCGTTGGGGTTGGTCTTGTGGCTGTCGTAGTCCTTGCGGAAGACGATGCCCATAAGGTGATCGTTATCGTCGACAATAGGCAGGGCGTTGAGCTTGTTGTCCCAAATGACGTCGTTGGCAACCTTGAGGCTGATGTTCTTGTCGCCCACGATGAGCTGCTCACGCGGGGTCATGAACTCGGAGACCTTCTTCTGATGGTCATCGCGGCTGGGACGATAGTCACGGCTGGTGACGATACCCAGGAGCTTGCCCTTGGGGGTGCCGTCGTCGGTGACCGGCATGGTGGAGTGACCGGTCTTCTCCTTGAGCTCGATGACCTGTTCCATGGTCATGTCGGGGGTCAGCGTGGAATCGGACTGAACAAAGCCGGCCTTGTGATCCTTGACGGCCTTGACCATGGCGGCCTCGGACTCGGGGGTCTGAGAACCGTAGATGAAGGACAGGCCACCCTAGGTAGCGAGCGCGACACCCATGTCGACGCCCGAGACGGACTGCATAATGGCGGAAACCATGGGGATGTTCAGGGTGATTGCCGGCTTCTCACCGCGCTTGAAGCGGGTTAGCGGCGTCTTAAGAGAGACGTTGTTGGGGATGCACTGCGAGGACGAATAGCCAGGGACCAGCAGATACTCCGAAAACGTGTGGGACTCACCGGGAAAGAACGTAGCCATGTTTCTCCTTTTTCCATGCGACCGGTCGGCTGCAGGCCTCGTAGGACCCAGCCCAACCTTGGGCGCCCAATACTGGGGAAGTATCTTAACGTACTTTGACTGCTACAATGCATGATTTAAGAAGAGCACACGAGGGTTTGACGCAGGCTTTGCGTTTGCCCAGCAAACACTTTAGCGGGGAGACGTGGAGCGTATGAAGTACAAGACGACGGCAAAGTTGGTCATTCAAGCGTGCGACAAAGACCTGCCGGGCGTGTTCGGCCACGGCTGCGTCTTGCTGCTGCAGGGTATTGCCCACGAACACTCGCTCAACCGTGCCGCCAAGAGCATGGGCATGGCGTATTCCAAGGCCTGGCGCATCGTAAACGAGGCCGAAGGCCAGCTGGGCTGCAAGCTCATCGAGCGCGACGGAGCCCGCGGATCCACGCTTACCCCCTCCGGCGAGCGAGCCATAGCGGTGTACGAAGAGCTGCAGGCCGACATCAACAACGTCATCGCCTCAAAAGCCGACGACCTCATCGCCAGCATCAAAGAGTAGCTAACTTGCGAAGGGCGCTGTCTAGGGTGGACGCTACAACCAGGGGATCGTCGATACCGGCGAAGAGGCGGATGGTGCTCCCCTGCTTACCGCGTGGAGCCGAAAGGCGCGTCGTTGCGCCGCCGGCGGGTGATGTGCGGAACTCCCCCGGCAATGTGTCGAACAGCTCACCCGCACTTCGCTCGATAAGGTCAAACTCAACTGCCGGGCCAAAGCCGTGCTCGAGGATTCCCGTTGCAACCGCATGATCGGGATGCGAACCCAGCCCTGGATAGCGCACGTTGCGCACCATCTCGTTGGCAGCCAGATACTCGGCCAGTGCACGTGCGCGGTCGAAGTGGGCCTGCATGCGAGCGTCGAGCGAAGACAGCCCCCGCTCCAGCATGCAAGCCTCATTAACAGAAAGGTCGAGTGCAGACGCACCGCAATCCGCAAGAAGCGCATACGCACACTCGGCGGCGGCATCCACGCGATGGCGCTTAAGCTGCGAGCGCGCCACCGAAGCGGCGACGAGTTTGCGCGGCGCAACGCCGGCACACACACGGTCGAGTGCCTCGAGCGAAAGCACGGCACCCAGACGCAGCGGGTTGCACCCAAAGACGCCTGACGCAGTGTTATCAACCACGAGCAGCGCATGCGGCTCACGAGCGGCGCGGCCCAGAGCGCGAAGGTCGGGCACACGCAGACCAAACCCGCCGATGGAGTTGACGAACCACCACAGGTGCGGCCCCTCGGCATCAAACGAAGCATCAAAGCCTTCGGACGCAGCAGCAAACGCCGCAGCCGCAGGCTCCCCCACCAGCGCAACATCGCAGCCATCAAAGCCGCAGGCAAATGCATCGGCAAAGTCGTCCGCAAAGGCCACCAAGCGATCGCCGGGCTGCACAATCCCCAGCATCGACAGCGCCGCCGGCACATGCGAGGCCGCAACAAGACGCGCCTCACGCGCACCAGCCCTGACAGCCCAGTCCTCTTCTAACTGTTGCACGTCCACGCAACACCGTCCCCAAAAACCGAACCGAATAAACCATCCGTGAAGATCGTACGCCAGCGAGCGGGCAGCTGCCGTGGCGAGGTGCCGCGAAAGAGGAGCGACGCGTACTTTATGTACGCGAGCGACGGTTTGAGCGGCAGATCGCCCGGCAGATGTCCGCGCAGCGTCGAGCGGTCCGGCTTTTGTTAAAACGCCGGAACATAGTTAGCCGTGATATTCGCCGTTGTACTGGATGAGCGTCAGGTCCTCAACGCCGTCGAGCGCGCGAATCGCATCGGCGTAGGGCATACCAACGCCGTCCGAGAACACCTCGACGGCCATCTCGACCTTGTCGCCGCGCATGGTCTTGGACTTGACGGAAAACTTAGTGCGCCCAAACGCGCGCACGATATCGTCGCCGGTGGTCTGGCCAGTGTAGTGGATAACCATCATGTACACGCGCGCCTTGTCCTGGTGGCTCGCAAATCCGGCAATCATCACCACGATCACCACCGCCGTAAGCCCCACGAGCGCATACATGCCGGCGCCCGCCGTAATGCCCGTGGTAATGGCCCAAAACAGATACAGCAGGTCGAGCGGGTCCTTGACCGCCGTGCGGTAGCGGACAATAGACAGAGCACCGACCATACCGAGCGAGATGACCACATTCGTCGAGATCGCGA
>USFK01000055.1 GCA_900553935.1 uncultured Collinsella sp. | reverse complement strand
TCATTTAGAATATCCTCCGCTTCGCTCTGGGCATCAACACAGAAGGTCGACCGTCGCGTAGTCGCAGCCGCACGCCTCGCAATGCGTCACGGCCTCGACAGGCTCCACAATAAGCTCCGCGCCCTGCGTGATAGGCTTTTTATCTGCCGCCCAGCGCCAAGCATCAAGCAGCAGATCGGGAACGACGCCCGAGACCTCGCCCAGGAGCAGCGTCACGCTCGAAACGCGACTCACGCCATTGGCGCGCGCCACATTCTCGACATCGCGAATGATGTGATAGACGATTCCTAATTCATGCACTTTTTCTTCCGCCGTTCTAACGAACGGCGGTCGACTTGACGCTGCGCGAGCCCCAGACGGACGATCTGCCTTTCAATCGTCGGGCATGGGCAAAAGCCCTATGCCCTCCTCTTTCAAGGCACCTCGCCACGCCTGGGACTCGCTCGCTGTCCAACCGTTCTCTACGCCGTTCTCTTGTTTGTTGCGTTTTTTATTTCTTCCCAAATTTGATTTTGATCGCACGCTTCAAAGCGTACTTGCCGAGGCTGGGGAGCTTTTGCTCGTATTTGACCATCGTGGAGCACTCGGGGCGGTCGCGATCCAGATGGATGGCGTCAAACGCGCACTTGGTGGTGCACAGGCCGCAGCCGATGCACTTGTTGGGGTCGACGATCGAGGCACCGCAGCCCAAGCAGCGAGCGGTCTCGGCGCGCACCTGCTCCTCGGTAAAGGTCTCGACGTACTCGCTAAAGGGCGCAGCCTTCTCGCGCTCGCGGTCGACACGTGCCACCTCGCGGCTTGCGTTGTCATAGCTCTCAATCACAACATCGTCGCGGTCAAGCGCGGTGTAGCGGCGCTGGTTGCGGCCGATGGTGAGCGTGGAGCCCGGCTGCACAAAGCGATGGATGGACACGGCGGCCTCGTGACCGGCGGCGATGGCGTCGATAGCAAAGCTGGGACCGGTGTAGACGTCGCCGCCCACAAAGATGTCGGGCTCGGCGGTCTGGTACGTCTGCGGATCGGCAAGGGCACCCTGGCTGCGGCCGAGCTCCACCTTGGAGCCAGCCAGCAGGTCGCCCCACACAATGGACTGGCCAATCGACATGACGACACGGTCGGCATCGACACGGCGCAAGTCGTTCTCGTCATACTCGGGCGCAAAACGGCCCTCGTCGTCAAAGACACGCGTGCAGCGCTTAAAGGTGATACCGCACACACGACCGGCCTCGTCCAGGTGAATCTCCTTGGGGCCCCAGCCGCAGCTAATGTGCGCGCCGTCCTCAATGGCCTCGCGACGCTCCTCCTCGCTGGCAGGCATCTTGACCTCGCTCTCCAGGCAGAACATCTCAACGTGCTCGGAACCCAGACGGCAGGCGTTGCGCGCGACATCGATGGCCACGTTGCCGCCGCCCACCACGATGGTGCGCCCGGGCAGCGCGTCGATCTTGCCGCTGTTGACCTCGCGCAAAAAGTCGACGGCCACGGTCACGTCCTCGGCATCCTCGCCCGGAATACCGGCAAGGCGGCCACCCTGGCAGCCAATGGCCACGTAAAAGGCTTTAAAGCCCTGCGCGCGAAGCTCGTCGAGCGTCACATCGCGACCGACCTCCACGCCATAGCGGAACTCGGCGCCCATCAGGCGAATGACCTCGACCTCGGCCTCGATAACGTCCTTCTGCAGCTTAAAGCTGGGAATGCCGTAGGTGAGCATGCCGCCCGGGCGCTCGTTTTTCTCGAACACGACGGGCTTGTAGCCCTTCTCGGCCAGATAGAAGGCGCAGGACAGACCGGCCGGACCGGCGCCGATGATGGCGATCTTCTGGTCGAAGCCGCCGGCACGCGTCGGGGTCACCACAGGTGGGACATAGCGAGTCGCGGCATCCAGATCGCGCTGGGCGATAAACTTCTTGACCTCGTCGATGGCCACGGCCTCGTCCACGCGACCGCGGGTGCAGGCATCCTCACAGCGGCGGTTGCACACACGGCCGCAGATAGCGGGCAACGGGTTCTCGCGCTTGATGAGCGCCAACGCCTCGTCATAGCGGCCCTGCGCCGCGAGCTTCAAATAGCCCTGAACGGCAACGTGCGCGGGGCAGGCCGTCTTGCAGGGAGCGGTGCCGGACTCATGCGTCTCGATACGGTTGTCGTTGCGGTAGTTGGGCGACCACTTGGTGTGGTCCCACTTGGTGGCATCGGGCAGCTCCTGGCGCGGATACTCGGGCACCTGTCCGCCAGCCTTTTTGCTACAGAGCTTCTGGCCCAGTTTGGCGGCGCCGGCCGGACACACCTCAACGCAGCGACCGCAGGCCACGCACTTGTCCTTCTCGACCTTGGCGACGTAGGCCGAGCGCGACAGGTTGGGCGTGTTGAACAGCTGCGAAGTGCGCAGGGCGTAGCACACGTTGACGTTGCAGTTGCAGATGGCGAAGATTTTGTTCTCACCGTCGATGTTGGTGATCTGGTGCACAAAGCCGTTGTCCTCGGCCTGGCGCAGGATGTCGTAGACCTCCTCGCGCGTCACATAATGGCCGCGGTCGGTCTCGACCACGTAGTCGGCCATATCGCCCACGGCGATGCACCAATCGGCCGGGTCGTCGGCGCAGCCCTCTCCCATCACGCGACGGCCCGCGCGGCAGCTGCAGGTGCTAGCGGCATACTTACCTTCGTATTTGTCGAGCCAATGCTCGATATGCTCGATCGGCACCGAGGTGCTCGCGGCATCGATGGCCTTCTCGACCGGAATGACATGCATGCCGATGCCGGCACCGCCGGGCGGCACCATCGGCGTGGCCTTGGACAGCGGTCCCTTGGACGCCTGCTCAAAGAACTTGGCATAGACCGGATGCTCCTCGAGCTGGCTCACGCGCATGTTGAGGAACTCGGCGGAACCCGGCACCAGCATGGGCAGCACCCACTGCTTGGCGCGCTCGGGGTTTTCCCAGTTGTACTCGAGCAGACCCGTGTAGCTCATGTCGTCGAGCATTTTTTCGATATCGGCCTCGGGCATGCCGGTGAGCTTGACCATCTCGGGCAGCGTATAGGGACGGCGCATCTTCATCTTGCAGAGCACTTCGGCCTGCTCGTCGGTTGCGGCCTCGGCAAACGACCAGTACTCGTAGCCCAGCAGCTCGTCGCGGTGCAGCAGGCGGTTGGTGCAGTGCTCACACAGTTTGACGATGGCCTCGCGCGGATGCTCCGGTATCGGCGGCACGAACTCCGCGCCGATATCGGGCTCGGTATAGCTAATCCCCGGTCCGTTGAGAATCATAGTCGTCCCTTCTCTTGCCACAGCCCGGCGAGACCGCGGCGCCCCTCTTTGTACGGGTTCGACATGCCCCCATGCCGTTCACCCGCTATTGTTGACATTGTGTCAAAAACAGTATTGACGAACCGTCAACAATATTCAAGACTGTTAGGCGAACGGTCAGGCAAAAGAGGATGAAAGGCGGCAAAACATGGGCAACAACGCAGCAGATATCTCTGTGGTCGATGCCGTCCCCGCATCCGATAGCGCGGCAAAACGCCTGACGGGCGACGAGCGCCGTCGCGAGATCCTCGCCGCTGTGCGCGCCGTGAGCGCCGAGCTTGGTGTGTCCCATCTTTCGGTATCGGCCGTGACCAAGCGGGCTGGCTGCACGCGTTCGCTGTTCTACCACTACTTTGCCGATATGGATGCCGCCGTCACCGCCGTTATGGACGAGGCAATCGACGGCTTTATCGCCGAGCTCGAGCAGTGGAACGCCAGCCGCACGGTTGGCGACATCGAAGGCGCACTCGACACCGTTGCTCCGCTCTTTAAGCGCCTGGTCGTGAGCGGCCACGAGTTGCCGAGCACGCTCACCTCGAGCAGCGGCGCGCTCTACGGCGGCTTTTTGCACAACGTGGTCCAGCGCGTGGCGCAGTATATCTGCGATACCACCGTGGTGGATTTTGTCGCCCATCACGAGCTACGCATCGACCATGTCTACGAAACCTTCTACACCCTCATCATGGGGTTGTTGATGTATATCCGCACGCACCCCGATGTGCCCGACGAGACGGTCAAGGAAATCATCGCCTCGACACTCCATATCGAGGGCTATACCGCCAAGTATCCGGAGCGCAAGCCCCGGAACTGACGACATTTGGCCAAACTGCCCGCGACGGAAGAGGGGCCGCGGGCGTGTGAAAGGAGAGCAGCATGCTGTTCGATGTTTGGGGTAGCAATACCCTTATCCACTGGGTCGGCTGGGCCATGGTCTTTATCGGCCTGATCGTGCTCAACGAGGTCGGCCGCCGCACCAAGCTGGGCGCGGCAATCATCTTTGGCGTGGCTCCGCTGGCCATGACCATCTACTGCGTCGCTATCGCCATCGGCGTTTCGCAGGGCGCCGAGTGGGCGCTCACCAACCCCACCCATGTGTACCAGAACAGCTGGTTCCACTACGCCAAGGTCTACGCGGCGTTGGCCGGTTGCTGGGGCTTCATCGCCATTAAGTATCAGTGGGGCAAGATCGGCAAGGCACACTGGTTCCGCGCGTGGCCGTTTGTGATCGTCGCCATCAACATCATGATCGCCGTCGTGTCCGACTTTGAGAGCGCCTATCACTTCTTTGTCCTGGGCCAGTCCACTTGGGTCACCTCCGAAGGTGCTACGCAGCTTGCCGGCTGGAACAACGTGTTCAACGGCATCGCCGGTATCATCAACATCTTCTGCATGACCGGTTGGTGGAGCGTCTACGCCTCCGAGGATCAGACCGACATGCTGTGGCCCGATATGACCTGGGTCTACATCATCGCCTACGATATCTGGAACTTCTGCTACACCTACAACTGCCTGCCCACCCACTCCTGGTTCTGCGGCTTTGCGCTGCTGCTGGCGCCCACCGTCGCCGCCTTTATCTGGAACAAGGGCGGCTGGATTCAGAACCGCGCCTTTACGCTGGCCATTTGGTGCATGTTTGCCCAGGTGTTCCCGTTCTTCCAGGAGGAGTCCATCTTTGTGACCCACTCCACGCTCGACCCCGTCGCCGCCACCGCGGTCTCGATCGCCGCGCTGATCGCCAACATCGCCGCGATCATCTACATCGCCTACCGCGCCAAGAAGCTCGGCCGCAATCCCTACAAGCAGGATGTCTTTGAGGGCACCAGCGATTGGGAGAAGGCTACCGCTCGCCGCGCCAAGGTTGATTACGCTCACGCCGAGTAACGCGCCCGGTGCACATGCCGCTTGAATGTGAAGTCGCCTGGCCGACTCCGCGCAATGCAACGTATTGCATACCCCCGGAAAGCGATTTGTCCGCTTTCCGGGGGCTTTTTGCTGTTGCGCGCATCCACGCACATATTCAAAACCTCTCGCACAGATAAAATCAGATTTCCAATTGCCTGACAGCTCTATATACCCTGTTTTTGGGTACATTGTTGTCCCGATATTGAGCTTGGGGGATGTATGAAAGATGAAACGATGGGCCAAGAGGATGCGGCCCAAGATGCAGAAGCTTGCGCTGAGGCCTTGGAGAGCTTAGACCGGATTTCACTCGATGAGATTGCGTTTGACGATTCGGGCGCTGACGTGCAGGATGAGCCGGAAGCCGAGGCGCAGTCCGATGATCAGGATGCAGACGACGTTGAGCCTGCCGAGGATGAGGTAGATCACGAAGACACCGAAAGCGAGGCCGGCAACCAGCCCGAATCCGACACGGGCGAGGAAACCGTCTTGCTCGACAGCTTGCCGGCCGAGGATTCGCTGACCCGCGAGCTTCCTGGCCTGGGTTCCGCACCAGCCGTGGACGAGACCATCGCCATGGGCGATATTCCCCTACCGTCCGTTCCTTCGGCACGCGAAGCCGAGGTTCGTCATCGTAAGATGTCGCCCAAGCGCCGCAATCTGATGGTCGCCGGTGTCGTGGCCGTCGCGCTCGTCGCCGGCGGCGCGGGCTATGTGGCTTGGAACGGATACCAGCAAGAGCAGGCCGCCGTGGTTGCCGCAAACGCCCATACCATGATGTCGGTGCAAATTGGCGTACATGCCGCGGGACTCGACTGCTCCACCGGCTCAAAGATCCCCGTGCAGGTGAGTGGCCAGGACTCCGACGGCTCTTCTGTGAGCGAAACGCTCTACGTTGACGAGCACGGCCGCGGCATCAAACTACTACCCGGTGACTACACGCTCTCCATCGCTGCCTCCCCCATCGCGGCCGACGGCACCATCTATACCGTCCCGACCACCAAGACGCAGGTCACCGTTAAGAGCGATGGACAGGATTTAAGTGCCCAGGTCACCTTTAAGCTCAAGGTGCCTTCGGCCGACACGGTAACCGACGACCAGATCGATGCCGCCGCCAAATATGCCGAGGAGGGAGGCGCGAGCTCCTCCGCCACCGCCAAGGTGCTCCAGCAGGCGGCAACCGCGCGGCGCGACGCCGCCGTCAATGCCGTGAGCGCGCAAAAGGCACAGGCGGCCCGTGATGCCGACGCCCGTCACAAGGCAACCGACCTCTACCAGCTCGATATCCCCGTCGAGTGGTACGGCAAGGTCGAGACTTGGCAAAATGGCAGCACGCTATGCATCTATCTTGCCGGCGACAGCGATACGCCGATTGTGACGCTCGTCGCGGTGCGCGAGGGCGAGAGCTTTACGCCCGATGAAGGCGATACGGTTTTGGGCGCGGCCAACCTGGGCAACGGCTATACCGTCTATGCCACAGGCCCTGTCTATCCGTACGTGGTGCCCCAGACCATCAACGGGCGCACGCAGGATCCCGTGTCGACCTATCCCATGGACACGGCCATTGAGCTTGTCGAACTTACGACCGGCAACCGCTACACCTACAGCCAGATCAAGAACGTGCTGGTCGGCAAAGACGGCAAGGCTAGCGCTGCCACCAAGCTCGAGTGCGACTACCTCGCCCAGATCCTCCTGCCGAGCATCAAGGCCCAGGACTAGCCGGGCGCAGCAAGGTGCTCCCCAACTGTGATGAAGGAGCCAGGAGGTCCTGACCCCACAGGTCCATAGATGATTAGGCAAGGAGCCACTTCCATGCGGGCATAACGTGTACCACACCGTGCTCGCATGGAATATCTGTCTGTTCATCCATGGTAACGATTGCCGACTCGCCAAGATCGAACTGGGCCATCGAGACATCAAGCGCGGCAATTTCGCGCTCGCGCGTTTTCTCACTTGCCATATCCGCACTCACCTGAATCAGGCTATAAGCCCGCATGAGAAGCGCGTCCCCAGCCACAAAGTCCACCTCATGGCTTTTGCTCTTCTCTTTGATCAGCAGGCGGCAGACCGAGCCGGTCCTCACCGCGGGAGTCCTTCTTCTTAGCGCATTGAACACTGCGGTCTCGAGCCTCTGGCCCTGGTCCAATGCCGATGCGGGAGAGAATGCTCCAAACATCGCAGGGTCGACAGCGTAGACCTTAGACGCAGACCGCATGTTATTTGCCAGTGAACGCGTGAACTCCGGCACAGAAAATAACAGGTAGGCGTCCTCATAATACTCAAGTAAATCGCTGAGCGAATTACGACTGACGGGTATCTGTCTGCTCTTGAACTCGTTGTACACTTTGTTCACTGACAGCTCTCGTCCCGAAGATGCCATACACCGCGTCAAGAACAGCGATGCCAGGCGAGGGTTCTTGACGTCGTAACGTTCAACGACGTCCATGGCGACCGTTCGCGACGCATATTCCTGTAGCAGCTGAATCGCGTCTGCAGGCGTCTGCTCAAGTGTCGCGATGAATCCCCCTTGTTCAAGATACCCGATCAGATGATGTCGAAGCAGCGCTGCATCGCTCGGGGAAAAGGTCGCATCTGGCTCGGGAACGCTCCCCGTCTTATATCGAACGTATTCCGAAAAACTCAACGGAAAAAGCCTCGCACAAGAGAACGACCCCTGAACTCGCTCTTAAGTTCTGAGGACAGCATCTTAGAAGAAGATCCCGTCACATAGACGGTCGCTTTCTCCGTATCGACTACACGCCGCAGAAACGCACCCCATTCGGGAATTTCTTGGATCTCGTCAAAGAAAATGTAAGCGCCCTCGGTTCGAGCAGCAGGATACAGCGCATAGAACGTGTCGAGCACGTCCGCCAGCAGCGATGGCTCATACGGGCGCAAGCGCTCATCCTCAAAATTGAAGTAAAGCATCCGGTCAAGCTCGACGCCCCGGCTCTGAAGCCGCCGCATCTCCTGATACAAGCGATACGTCTTTCCACAACGGCGGG
>USFK01000054.1 GCA_900553935.1 uncultured Collinsella sp. | reverse complement strand
GTGGGTTCGGTGTCCAGCACCCATTCACGCGAGCCGACCCAGCCGGCATCGATCGCGGCCTCTGAGCCGCGCATAAAGTCTTCCTCGTCGACCGAGCAGATGAGCGAAAAGCCGCGGCGGGGCAACGCGCCATCCGCCGCCACGCGCTCGAGCGTATGGATCAGTGCGGCAATAGCGCAGGCCAGGCCACCCTTCATATCGCAGGCACCGCGGCCATAGAGTTTATCGTCGCGCACAACCGCCCCAAGCGGTGCGATGTCTGCGTCCCAGCCATCGCCCAAGGTGACGGTATCCATGTGGCAGATATAGATCAGCCGCGGCTCGTCGCTTTGGCCCGGCACGGTGACTTTAAGGTTGCGGCGCCCGGGCAGCACTTCGAGCTCCTCAATCTGCACGGCATCGAGCGCAGAACTATCAAGTTGTGCCAGCTGCTGCTCAATGAGCCTCTTAATGAAGCGCTCAATTTCATCCTCATACGCGCCCGGGTCTGAGCTGTCGATCCGCACAAGCTCCTGCGCAAGCCGCCAGGCAAAGTCCTCATCAACCATATGCAACCTCACAATCAGTTTGCTTTCCAAACCGATTGTAAGCCTCCTGAGAGATCCGCGACGTGGGCGTGGCAGTATTTACCGTTCGCAGGCCGAGCCAGCGCGTTTGCCGTCCGAGCGGGTTCACAAGCGACGCAGCGGGTACGTACCCTTCATGGACGACATGCTGTGCGACATATCTGCCTTTCGGTATCACCGGATACCTCTACAGGTCTTGGCAATAATGCCGGACCTGCCCGATTCTGCGGACGATCCGCGCAGGGAGCACCTATGTGAGCATCCGCTCGTCACGCATTTCCTGGGCACCCCGTTACACGTGTTGGCGCAGGGCAGCTGCGGACGTAAGGGCGATCGCATTGTCAGGCATGTTTGGAACGGGGAGAGGCCGTTTGATTCCGTGCGGCAGACGGAGTTTGGCCTCGATGTTGCGTCCCCACTCTTTACCCTGCTGACTCTGGCTTCCTCGGTCTCAAACGAGCGTCTAATCATGTGCATGTATGAGATGTGCGGCACCTTTGCCGTGTGCAAGATTGCGCCTCAGGTAAAGTCGGCACTTGAGCAGGCATATGGGAGCCGATGGAGTGACGCACGGTCGGGCTGGGAAAACGTAAAGGATGTCTCGGGGAATCCAACGGACTTGTGGAAACGACCTCCCTTGATCGAGCTCTCTGAGCTTATAGAGTTCGTCGATAAGGTCCGGGGGCTCCGCGGCGCTAAAACGTTCATACGAGCCGCGAAATGCATTACGGGGGTGGCAGCATCGCCGCTCGAGGTCCAGGCTTCGATGCTGTTTGGCCTTACGAGGTTGCGCGGCGGCGAAGGGCTGAGCCTTACCAATAACGTTGAGATTCGTATGACGCGCAGCGCCCGCCTGATTTCGGGGCTTGATAGGCGCTATGCCGATATCCTGCTGGCAAATAAGGACGGCAGCCGAGAGTGTCTGGTTGAATGCCAGGGTAAAGCCATTCACGGATCCATTGAATCCAAGATTTCGGACTCCGATCGAACGACGGCCTTGCAAGCCATGGGATATCCCGTCGTTCTGATGACCTATGGTCAGCTGGCCGACTTCGATGCCTTCCGCGTGGTGATGGAGCTCATCATGTCCTATCTCGATGTGCCGCTGAAAGACAAGACGCCGCGACAGCAGGAGCTCGAACGGCGGCTTCGTGAGGAGATTTTTATCGATTGGGCGGGAATGTAGTCGCGCGGTGGGTAAACGGTAGCGCGAGCTAGAGTTCTGGTCGCAAAAAGGCTTCAATTTTGCCTTGGAGGGACCCTAAAAATGCTATCTAGAATAAGTTGTTTCGGAAAATAGACAGTCAACTTACATTCGGCACATAGAGACCGATTTTTACCTACTAAAGTCCCTGATAAAGCTGTTTATCAAAGCGGGCGTGCTTAGCGACTGGAGCCTCACTATCGATTATCTGAAAAAACTTGTTCTGGGTATCATTTTAAAGTCGTCCGGAGCAACAAAATCGCCCCCCGTTTCGTGAAAACGGGGGGCGAATGGGCTTCGTGGTCTGTCTGGCAGGTTTGGCGCCGGCGCTACTTAATCACGCGCACGCGATACATCGACGGAATCTGCTTGAGCGCCTCGATCGTGCTGCCGTCCAGGTGCTCATCGGTGTCGAACATGGTGTAGGCGTTCTCGCCAGCGGACTCGTTGGTCATGCGCTGCACATTGGCGTTGTCCTTGGCGAGAATGGCCGTGATCTGGCCGATCATGTTGGGCACGTTGGCATGCAGGCAGGCAATGCGGCTTGCGGCGCGCGCCTTGCCCATGCTGCAGGCGGGGTAGTTGACGCTGTGCGCGATGTTGCCGTTTTCCAGGTAATCCTTGAGCTCGCTGATGGCCATGTCGGCGCAGTTGGCCTCGGCCTCGCCGGTGCCGGCGCCCGAATGCGTGGTGATAAACGTATTGGGCATCTTGACGGTCTTGGGCGTGGCAAAGTCGCAGCTAAACCAGCTGAGCTTGCCCTCGCGCAGGGCGGCGTCGACGGCGTCCTCGTCAATGATGGTCTCGCGCGCGTAGTTGATGAGCACGGCGTCGGGCGCCAGCAGGTTAATCTGCTCGGTGCTGATCATACCGATGGTGTCGGCCTTGCTGGGCACGTGCACGGTGAGGTAGTCGCAGCCGCGGCACAGATCCTCGAGCGTGCCCACGCGCTGCACCTCGCGGCTCAGCACCCACGCGTGCTCGACGGAAATGAACGGATCGTAGCCGTAAACGTCCATGCCCAGGTCGACACAGGCGTTGGCGACCTTGGAGCCTACGTTGCCCAGGCCGATGACGCCGATGCGCTTGCCCTTGAGCTCGCGGCCCACAAAGGCCTTCTTGGCTTTTTCGGCATCGACCTGGATCTCGAGGTCGTCGGCGTTGTCGCGCACCCAGTTCATCGACTGCACTACTCCGCGGCTCGAGAGCACCAGCATGCCCAGGACGAGCTCCTTGACGGCGTTGCTGTTGGCACCGGGGGAGTTAAAGACGACGACGCCCTTCTTGGCGTACTCCTCGACGGGGATGTTGTTGACGCCGGCGCCGCAGCGGGCGATGGCGCGGATGCCCTCGGGCAGCTCGTAGCCGTGCAGGTCGGTGGAGCGCATCAGGATGGCGTCGGCCTCCTCGGCGGTGCCCACAAACTCGTAGCCCTCGCCAAATTCGACTTTGCCGTCCTTGGTAATGTCGTCGATGGTTTTAATCTTGCGCATGAAAAACTCCTTAGCGGATTTGTTTATAACAAGTGGTTTGAAGTGGCTGGCCGGCCCGCTCGTTGCGGGCTAGTTAGATCGCGGACTCAAACTATGCTGCGCTTCGAAGTCCTTCATATACGAGGCCAGTGCCTGCACGTCTTCCATGGTGACGGCGTTGTACACGCTGGCGCGCATGCCGCCGAC
Organism: uncultured Collinsella sp.; assembly: GCA_900553935.1. GTDB lineage: Bacteria > Actinomycetota > Coriobacteriia > Coriobacteriales > Coriobacteriaceae > Collinsella. The sequence continues at coordinate 4,853 of USFK01000054.1, read as the reverse complement.
GAGGCGATGGCCCTTGACGTTTTGAATCTGGTGCTCGGCCGCGCCTGCGACAAAGGCGGCGTCGAGGTCGGCATCGCCGGTGCGGAACGTGACGTTGGCGATGGAGCGGCTGTCGGCCTGCGTGGTGCCATGGAACAGTTCGCTTTGCTCGAGCAAGTCATAGAGCAGGTTGGCTTTGGCCCAGTTGCGCTCGGCCATGGCGGCAAGTCCGCCGGTCTGCTCAACCCAACGGAACACCTTGCCGCACACGTAGATGCCAAAGGTGTTGGGCGTGTTGAGCATGGAGTCCTTGGCGGCTTGGGTCTTAAGGTCCATGTACTGCGGCGTCTGCGCATAGGCCGGGCCTTCGGCGATAAGGTCGTCGCGCACGATGACCACGGTCACGCCCGCGGCGCCGGCGTTTTTCTGCGCGCCGGCGTAGATGAGCCCGTAGCGCTCAACGTCGAGCGGCTGCGACAGAAAGCAGCTCGAGACATCGGCGACCAGCGGCACGTCGCCGCAAGCGGGCAGCTCGTGGTACATGGTGCCAAAGATGGTGTTGTTCTGGCAGATGTAGACGTAGTCGAGCCCGTCGCCCGCAGCCTCGGCGGCAATACGCGCGTTGATGTCGGCCATGTCGGGGATGCAGTCGAAGTTGGTGTCTTCGGAGCTTGCGAGCAGCACGGCCTCGCCGTACTTGGCGGCCTCCTTGTACGCCTTGTTGGCAAAGTTGCCGGTCACGACGTAGCCGGCGCGGCCGCGGCGCATGAGGTTCATGGGGATGCCCGCAAACTGCAGCGTGGCGCCGCCCTGCAAAAACAGGACACGGTAATTGTCGGGGATGCTCAGCAGACGGCGCAGGGTTGCCTCGGCGTCGTTGATAATCTGCTGGTACATGCTAGATCGATGGCTCATCTCGAGCACGGACATGCCGCAACCGCGGTAGTCCATCATCTCGTCGGCGATCTCGGCGAGCACGCTTGTAGGCAGCGCGGCCGGGCCAGCTGAGAAGTTGTGCACACGTGCCATCTTCTAGTTCCCCTCGTAGTCGTTTGAACGTTCGGGATACTTTAGCACAGTGCAGCGTCAGGCGCGACCGCATCACGGTAAAACTCGAGTGCGCCGCTATGATTTACAGGATGGTTACATGGGGGAGGGGTGCTTTACTCCTCGGGCAAATCCAAATCTGCGAGCGAAGGCATGAGGTTCTCTAGGCGCTTGATTTCTTCGTCGCAAATTAGCTAACCCCTGGTCACTACGACGCCAGTGTGGCGATGACAGCTTCGTCGCCGGCGTGGACTTGGGTGTTGCCGTCGGGGATGATCGTTTGGCCTTCGCGCTTGAGCATCACCACGATAAACGGGTGCTTGCCCTGCGGCACGTCGCGCAGGCGCTGACCGGCCAGGCGACCGTGGGACGTCACGGTGACCTCGCGCAGCGTAACCTCGGCACGCTCTTCAAACGTTGGCGCGGCCATAACCAGAAGGTCGCCTTCTTCAATTACGGTGTCGCCGTTGGGCAGCACGGGGTGTGCGCCGTCACGCAGCACCAGGACCACGAGCATGTCCGTCGCACTGCCAATATCCGCAAGCGAGCGACCGGCAAACGGATGGCCCGCGCCCACCTTGAGCTTGACGAACGACATGCCGTCTTCGTCGCGGTAATCGTTAAAGGTGCGGCGCACATCGCCTGCTGCATCGATCATGTCGAGCTTCTTCGCCACCGCCGGTAGCAGCGATCCCTGCACCACAATGCTTGACACGGCAATCACAAACACCAGGTCAAACAGGTCGTGACCACCGGGAACACCGGTTACCACGGCAAAGAGACTAAATACGACCGAAGCCGCGCCGCGCAGACCCGCCCAGCTTACGAGCGCAACCTGGCGAGGGTTGGTCTTAAAGGGCACCAGCAGCAGACCCACGGCGATGGGGCGGCTCACGAAGAGCATAAACGCCATGAGCGCCAGGCCGGGTAGCAGCATTTGCGGCAGGCGCGCGGGCGTGACGAGTAGGCCCAGCAAAAAGAAGATGGTCATCTCGGCCATCTCGGTGAGGGTGTCGAAGAAGTGCGCCAGCTCGACCTTGCCGGTGATGTCGCTCGCGCCCAGCACAATGCCGGCCAGGTACACGGCCAAAAAGCCGTTGCCGCCCAGGTAGCTCGGCAGCGCGTAGGCGACGATTGCCACGGCGAACAAAAAGATGGTCTGCGCGCCCTCGGCTGTTGCGCGTGCGCGTTCAATCAGGTGGCCCGCCGCCCAGCCGATGGCAAGGCCCAGGCCCACGCCCAGGATAATCTGCTTGGCCAGCAGTGCGGGAATGTTGATGTCGCCGCCGGCTGCGAGTGTGGCGAGCACGGCGGTGAGCATGTAGGCGACGGGGTCGTTGGAGCCCGATTCGACCTCGAGCAGCGAGTCGGTGCCGCCCCTCAGCGACAGGTTGTGCTCGCGCAGCACGCTAAAGACGCTGGCCGCGTCGGTGGATGCCACGACCGATCCCAGCAGCAGGCCGCCGATCCAGTCGAAGCCCAGCACAAAGTGGGCGAACACGCCGGTGATGCCAGCAGTGATGACGACGCCGAGCGTGCTCAGCAGCACCGCCGGCGCGGCGACGGGCTTGGCGCGGTCTATGTTGGTGTTAAAGCCGCCGTAGAACATGATGAACAGCAGCGCCGTGCTGCAGACGGTTTCGGTGAGCGCGTAGTCGCTAAATTCGATGTGCGCCGGCCCGTTGACGCCCAACAGCATGCCGAGCGCGATAAAGATGAGCAGGGTGGGGAAGGGGAGTTTTTTGCCGACGGGTTTGATGGTCAGGCACAAAATGATGACGAGGCCGATAAAAAGAAGGATCTGGTTCATGGATAGTGTCCGCTCCTGGGTGGTTGGCGTGGCACGGTCAGTTGTCTGCGGTTATTTGTACCCAAAGATGGTGGGTTTATGGGGTTGGATTGCGGGCGTGCGCGATATCGTCATAGACGGCTGTCGTCTTTGCCTCTGCTCGGAAACCCTTTCCAGCTTTATTGCAACGGAGTACAATGGGTAACGTTTAAGTTCAACTTGAAGTTTTAGTTACGGCTCCGGGCTTCGGCCGCAATGCAAGGAAAGGCGTACCATGGCGATCTATGTGACATCTGATGCTCACGGGCACGTGCGTGCGCTTGACGAGGCCCTGTCTAAGATCTCGTTGACGTCCGACGACACGCTGTACGTGCTGGGCGACATGATCGATCGCGGGCCCGATCCGGTCGGCGTTATTAAGCTCGTGCGCTCGCTGCTCAACGCCCGTGTGCTCAAGGGCAATCACGAGCAGATCATGCTCGATGCCATCATTGGCCAGGATCCGCTCGATGCCGAGACCTGGGATATCAACGGTGGCTGGACGACGCGCGAGCAGCTCAACGACATGGAATTTGAGGCATACGAGGAGCTCGTGCGATGGATGGCCGCGCTGCCGCTCTACGCGGTGGTCGAGACCGAGGAGCGCCCGTATCTGCTGGTACATGCTGGAATCGAGATGAAGGCGGCGCGCGCGTTTTTACTTGAGCATGGCGTCGATTGTGCCGATGGCGTCGGAGCGGTGGGTGCCGATCGCGAGCTGCTGCAGCAGATGCTCGCGGTGCAGTCGTCCGATGACCTGCTGTGGATTCGCGGCGAGTTCTGGTCGGTCCCCACAGGGCTACTTGACGAGAGAGGAGAGGGCCCCATTGTTGTGGCCGGTCACACGCCCACGCCTTACCTGGTATCCATGACCAACGAGTTTGACCGTCCGGTGAGAAACAGTGACGGCATTGCGCAGATGGTGCGTGTGGGAGCATGCGACGCAACGGGCGGCGTGGCTGACCGCTGGGACATCGACTCCGGTGCCGCGGGTGGTGCGGGCTTTGGCCAGGTTACGATGATACGTTTGGATGACGGCGAGGAGTTCGCGGAGCCCATACGCGATGGCGAGTAACGCAGGCAAAGAGGCGTCCACCCCTGCGGGCCGGCTCGTCATTCACCCACTCGATCCAATATTTGATGAGAAGAGCCGTGTGCTGGTGCTGGGGACCATGCCCAGCCCCAAATCGCGCGAAGTGCACTTCTACTACGGCAACCCACAGAACCGCTTCTGGCGCGTGGTGGCGGCGCTGTGGCAAGAGGGCGTCCCCGAGACGAACGATGCTCGTCGCGACCTGTGCCTGCGCCATCACGTTGCCCTCTGGGACGTGCTTCGAAGCTGCACCATAGAAGGGGCGAGCGATGCCTCCATTCGCAATCCCGTGCCCAATGACGTTGGCCGGATTCTCTCGATAGCGCCCATCGCGCGCGTGTTCTGCACGGGAAGCACCGCCACACGGCTCTACCAGCGGCTCGTTGAACCTGCATGCGGCGTTCCATGCACGGGGCTCCCTTCCACGAGCCCGGCAAACGCCCGCATGCGCCTTGATGACCTCGTTGCCGCCTACGAGCCGCTCCGCCGCGCTGCCGATGGCGAGTAGCGCCGGGTGCCGGAAGGGCTGTTATCGACGCGATTGCGTACGAAACCCCCTCTCGGGCGTCGGTTTCTCGCCCGAGGGAGAGTTTTCGCAGCTCGCTTGAAGCGTTATCGCCTAGCACCCATGCGGCCGCTGTTTCTGCCACAATGGATGGCCGCAAACAACAATCGCAGCGCACACAACGTGGCTGAATCGCAGAGGGGCGACGTGCGATGAGCGTCAGTGAACTCATGGACGAGAAGGACATGGCCGACCTGCTCGTGAGCGTTCCCGCCGAGGGGCTGCTCCACGGCGCCGTGTGGGCAGAGCCGAAGGGGCACGGCTGGGTACACCCCTGGCGCTTCGCGAAGAGCCAGCTCAAGGCCATTGGGAGCTGCCGCGCTTGGCACCCGGGCCTCTAT
>USFK01000053.1 GCA_900553935.1 uncultured Collinsella sp. | reverse complement strand
GAAAGAAACGGTCCAGTAACGGAAACAGACGGAGAAAGAAAAAGAGTGCTCCGGCGCCGAGGTCGCCCAGCAGGTTCGCGACTTCTTCCACGGCCGCCTGGTGAGCATGGCCCGCGACGAGAAGATTCCGGCCGATACCGTTGCTGCCGTCTCCGCGGTGCACATCATCGCCCCGTCCGTCTTCTTCGCTCGCTGCGCCGCCCTCGACGAGGCCCGTAAGAACGACGCTGAGACGTTCGATAACCTGGCGACCGCCTACGCCCGTGCCGCGCACATCTCCAAGCCCGAGCTGGGCGCGGAGTACGACCGCAGCTTGATGGGCGATGCCGAGATCGCGCTCGCCGACGCCTCCGAGGCTGCTCAGTCCGCCGTTGACGCCGCCCTTGCTGCCGAGGATTACCCGGCCGCATTTGCTGCCCTTGCCGCCCTGCGCGCCCCCATCGACCGTTTCTTCGACGAGGTTATGGTCATGGACAAGGACGAGCAGCTCCGCGATAATCGCCTTAAGCTGCTCAACCGCTTCGAGGCCGTTTTCTCAGGCATTGCCAACATCGGTGAGCTTGCCCGCAAAAAGTAAGCTAGCCTGCGCGTAAGCGCAAAAGGAGCCCCGCATGGATTGCCCGGTCGCCGCTCGTCCCACCGTTATCGTTATCTCCGACTCGCTCGGTGATACCGCTTGTGAGGTGGTGCTTGCGGCGTCCGGGCAATTTGATGAAGGGGCTTTTCATCTTTTGCGCCTGCCCAAGGTGACCTCGGTGGAGCAGGTTAAATCGTTTGTGGGTTCGCGTGTCGATGCGGACCATCGCGATATTGCCGTGTTCCACACCATTGTCGATCCGGCGCTTCGCGCCCGCGTGCTCGATTACCTTGGTATGCTGCATATCCGTTCGGTCGACCTGATCGGCCCGACACTTGCCGTGCTGTCGTCGCTCATCGGTGTGCCGCCCAAGGGCGTTGCGGGCGTGATTCACAAGACAGATGACCGCTATTTCCATCGTATCGAGGCCATGGAGTATTTCGTTGAGCACGACGACGGGCGCGGTTGCGACGATCTGTCGGGTGCCGATATCGTGCTGCTGGGTGTGTCGCGTACGTCCAAGACGCCGCTGTCGATGTATTTGGCCTATCAGGGTTACAAGGTTGCCAATGTTCCTTTGGCCCATGGCGTGGAGCCGCCGAAGTCGATTTACGAGGTCGACCCCATGCGGCTGTTCGGTCTGATTTCGACCGTAGATGTGATTTCCGAAATTCGCGATAGCCGCTTGGGCGACGACTACGCCCGCGCCGTCGCAGGCTCCTATGCCGAGCCCGAGAGCGTGCGTAGTGAGCTTGCGGAAGCCCGCGCGCTCATGAAACGCCTGGGCTGCTTTGTAGTGCGTACCGACGGCAAAGCCATCGAGGAAAGCGCTGCCGAGATCATTAGCCACTTGGAGGAAATCCAAGATGCCCGTGCCCGCCGCGCCGCCCGCCGAGCCCAGCAAAGCTAGCTTATTGGGGTAGCTAAAAATGCCCGTCTCTAAAAGACTACCTAAAAATAATGCACGATATTGGTAAAGCGATTTAGCAATAAACTAGCATTTGACCTGCAAGCATCTTGCATTGGTATCTTCATAAGGTAACCAACTTTACCTACCGTTTACCGCCTGTTTTAGCACGTTTACCAAACCGCGCACCCTCTGCTCAAGCCTGCCCAAAACCCGCCGTATAGTTCCCTCACGGCCTGCATCCGGCGGGTCGATTCGTTACCACGGTCGTGCGCGTAAGCGCATGGAAGGGGAAGTATCGTGAGCGATTGCAAGAGGGTTTACCGTTTTGGAACCGACGCCCAGGGCACCTGTGTCACCGAGGGCGACAAGTCCATGAACTTCGTGCTTGGTGGCAAGGGCGCTAACCTTGCCGAGATGAGCCGTATCGGCCTGCCGGTTCCCGGTGGCTTTACCATTACCTGCCAGACTTGCGTTGAGTACTCCGGCGCCGGCAACGTGTGGCCGGAGGGCGCGCTCGACGAGATCGTTGCCGCCGAGGTCGACCTCGAGGCCCGCTGCGGCAAGAAGCTCGGCGATGCCTCCGATCCGCTGCTCGTGTCGGTCCGCTCGGGCGCTCCGTTCTCCATGCCCGGCATGATGGACACGGTTCTCAACCTGGGCCTCAACGACGATTCCGTCCAGGGCCTTATCGCCCAGACGCAAAACCCGCGTTTTGCCTGGGATAGCTACCGCCGCTTTATCCAGATGTTCTCCAACGTCGTCATGGGCGTCGACGCCGACCTGTTCGAGAACGCTCTGACCCAGGCACGCCTGGTCGCCGGCGTTCGCGTCGATTCCGAGCTTTCGGCCGAGGACCTGCAGGGGCTCGTCGAGACCTTCAAGGGGATCTTCTCCGACAACGTCGAGGCCGCCCTGTACCCCGAGCTCGAGGTCGCTGACGGCAAGCCCGTCTTCCCGCACGACCCGGAGCTCCAGCTGCGTCTTGCCATCCAGGCCGTCTTTGGCAGCTGGATGAACGAGCGCGCCTGCATCTACCGCAAGCAGCATGGTATCTCCGACGAACTCGGCACCGCCGTCAACGTTCAGGCTATGGCCTTTGGCAATAAGGGCGAGACCTCCGCGACCGGCGTCGCCTTCACGCGCAATCCGGCCGACGGCACCAAGGAGTTTTACGGTGACTTTCTGGTTAACGCCCAGGGCGAGGACGTCGTCGCCGGCATCCGCAATACCGAGCCCATCGCCGACCTCAAGACCACCCCGGGCCTCGAGTCTGCAGGTGAGGAGCTCGAGCGCGTGTTCCTGACCCTCGAGGATCATTATCGCGATATGTGCGATATCGAGTTCACCATCGAACAGGGCAAGCTCTGGATGCTCCAGACCCGCGTGGGCAAGCGTACCGCCACGGCCGCCCTGCGCATCGCCATCGAGATGGTCGAGGAGGGCCTGATCACGCGCGAGGAAGCCGTGGGGCGCATCGACCCCGCACAGCTCGATCAGCTCCTGCACCCGCAGTTCGATGCCTCCAAGAAGTATGAGGCACTTGCTACCGGCCTTAACGCCAGCCCCGGTGCCGCCGTGGGCGAGGTCGTGTTCTCGAGTGATGACGCCGTCGCGCGCGCCAACGAGGGCTACAAGGTCATTCTGGTTCGCTGGGAGACCAACCCCGACGATCTGAAGGGCATGGTCGCTGCCGAGGGTATCTTGACGAGCCATGGTGGCAAGACGAGCCACGCAGCCGTTATCGCCCGCGGCATGGGTACACCCTGCGTCTGCGGTGTCGAGCGCTTCCACATCGACGCCGCCGAGAAGGTCGTGCACATCGATGGCAGCGACCGCGTACTGCACGAGGGCGATGTCATCTCCATCGACGGTACCCAGGGCATCGTCGTCGATGGCGCTGTCGATTTGGTCTCCGCTGAACTCACCGGCGATCTGGACACCATCCTGTCCTGGGCCGACGAGATTCGCCTGGACGAGACCTGTGGCCACGCCAACCATGTGCGCGTCAACGCCGACAACCCTGAGGATGCCGCACTCGCCCTCGAGTTTGGCGCCGAGGCCATCGGCCTGTGCCGCACCGAGCACATGTTCCTGGGCGATCGTAAGAACATCATCCAGAGCTTCATCCTGTCCGACGACGAGGCCGTGAAGCAGCAGGCCCTGGCCGACCTGCTCAAGGTCCAGACCGAGGACTTCCTAGCCATGTTCAAGACCATGTCCGGTCGCGATGTGGTCGTTCGCCTGCTTGATCCGCCGCTGCACGAGTTCCTGGATAATCCTCGCGAGCTCGAGGTCGCCATCACCAAGAAGGAGGCCGCCGGCGCTCCCGAGGAGGAGCTCACTGCCCTGCGCGCCCGCCTACGTCGCATTGACGGCATGGTCGAGTCCAATCCGATGCTCGGCCTGCGCGGCGTGCGCCTGTCCGTAGTCTTTAGCGATCTGCCGCTCATGCAGGTACGCGCTGTCGCCTCGGCTGCTGCCCGCCTTATCAAGGAGGGCGTCGACCCGCGCCCCGAGATTATGGTCCCGCTCGTCTCTATCACGGCTGAGCATGTCCAGACCCGCGAGGTCATCGAGCGCGTGATCTCCGAGGTTTCCGCCGAGGAAGGTGTCGAGCTCAACATTCCCGTGGGCACGATGCTCGAGCTGCCTCGCGCCTGCATGGTCGCCGACGAGATCGCCCATCATGCCGACTTCTTCTGCTTTGGCACTAACGACCTCACCCAGACAACTTTCGGTTTCTCGCGTGACGATGCCGAGGCCAAGTTCATCCCGCTGTACATGCACAAGAAGATCTTGAAGGACAACCCCTTCGAGACCATTGACGCGGCGGTGCTCGAGCTGGTGCGCATGGCCGTCGAGAAGGGTCGCGCCACCAACCCCGACATGCACTTTGGCGTGTGCGGCGAGCACGGCGGCGACCCCAAGTCCATCAAGGGCCTGTTTAACGTGGCCGACGTGGACTACGTATCCTGCTCGCCCTATCGCGTGCCCCTCGCGCGCCTGGCTGCCGCCCAGGCCAAGCTCGAGGCCAAGCGCAACGCCTAGCGCCCGGCGTTTAGACGCCTAGCTTAGCCCCCTTCATGCCGCCCGTCTCATTCGTGAGGCGGGCGGTTATCATGTGCGGGTTTTGTCTTTTTGTCTGCGGAAAAAATTGTTCTTGCAGAGCAAACCCGCGCGTGTATACTCGAATACGTTTGTTCAACTACGTGCCGGCCAAGGTGGTACGGCACCTCTAGAAGAGTAAGGAATTGCACATGGATTACATCCGCGCAATCGAGCGTCAGCAGATCCGCGAGGACATTCCTCAGGTTCGCGTCGCCGACAACGTCAAGGTTCACTACCGCATTAAGGAAGGCGACCGCGAGCGCATCCAGGTCTTCCAGGGCGACGTCATCCGCATGGCCGGCGCCGGTGCCCGCGAGACCTTCACCGTCCGCAAGATGTCCTTCGGTGTCGGTGTTGAGCGTACCTTCCCGCTTCACAGCCCCAAGATCGCCAAGCTCGAGGTCGTCCGTCATGGTCGCGTCCGTCGCGCCAAGCTGTACTACCTCCGCGACAAGGTGGGCAAGGCTGCTCGCATCCCCGAGAAGCGCTAAGAAGATCGCAGCGTCTGTCCACTCGTTTGGACACAAGGGTCACCTTCGGGTGGCCCTTCTTTTTATCTGATTTGCATGCAAGGAGGGCCTGGTATGGCCAACATGACGAGCTCGGTTTCAGCATCGCAGGTTGCTGGTGAGTTGGCGAGCGCTACGTTTGAGGAGATTCCCGCCCTCGTGGAGCATTATCGCGAGGACCCGCGCCAGCAGGTGATCAAGGCTTGTGAACGCGCCCTCAAACGCCATGACAAAGAGCTTGCCGAGCGCGAGCGTGTCAATGACATGTACGAGCTTATGCATGAGCTCGGCGGTGATGGTATGGTCGTTGGTGTCGACGAGGTGGGCCGCGGATCGGTGGCCGGTCCTTTGACGGTATGCGCCGTCTGTCTTCCTATGGAGCCGCGCGTCTGGGGTATCAACGATTCCAAAAAGCTCACGCCCGCGCGCCGCGAGTTGCTCTCGGTGAAGATAGCCGAGGTGGCGACTGCCATCGGCTTTTGCCATATCGCGCCGAAGGATATCGATGAGATGGGCATGGCCCGTGCTATCCGTACTGCCGTTGCGGGCGCCGTGGCCGATACGGGACTTGAACCCGACTGCGTCCTCATGGATGGCAACCCCTTGGGCGCCGTTCCTAACGAGCGCGATGTGGTGAAGGGCGATGCCAAAATTGCCTGCATCGCCGCGGCGTCCATCATGGCCAAGGTCACGCGTGACGAGATGATGGTCGAGTACGACGCCGAGTATCCCGAGTACCATCTGGCCGAGTCGAAGGGCTACGCGAGCCCCGAGCACATCGAGGCCATTCGCAAACATGGGCTTTGCCCACTGCACCGCGTGAGCTTTTGCGGAAACTTTTTGCAGACTGAGCGCCTTTTCTAGGTCAATTGTGGAGACAGGGACCTCAGGGGTTTTATAAACCTGCTGGTAGCGGGCCGTATGCAACACCATTGCTGCGTACGGCCCGTTTTTTGACGGCATTTGGTCAGCTTTTGGTTTGCTTCCGGTACTTACCCGCATGAAAGGTGCCCTCATCATCGGGGCAATGCAGTGTGCGGGAAAGGAGACCCCATGAGTGCCGCAAGCAAAAAGAGCAAGACGCAGCAACTCAAGGAGCGTTGGGAAAACGGCGAGCTCGACTGTGGGGCGATGACGCCCGACTTTATCAAGGGACTCAGTCCCCGCGAGCTGGGCATGCTGGGCGAGCTGATCACCATCGACTACTTTAACGAGCGCGGCTACACCTTGCTGGAGCAGGGTTATCGTTGCACCGAGGGCGAGGCCGATCTGGTGCTGCTCGATGAGCTCGACGATGTCGTGGTGATGGCCGAGGTCAAAACCAGACGAGTTGCACTGGATTGCAGCACGCGGGTCTTTCCCGAGGAGGCCGTGGACGCCCAAAAGCAACGCCGCTACCGCCGCATCGCAAGTTGCTACCTCATGGAGCATTATCCGCTCAAGGCGATTCGCTTCGATGCCGTGGGCGTCACCATTCGTGGCGGGCATATCGCCGAGATCGAGCATCAGTACAACGCGTTCGATTGGCAGGTGTCGTGATGGCGTTCGAGACGTTTGCCGTTCACGCGGCCTGCATCCGCGGCGTCGAGGCGATTCACGTCACGGTCGAGGTCTCGCTTGCCGGTGGCGTTCCGGGCATCCAGATGCTCGGCATTCCGAGCATGGAGGTGATGGAGTCACGCGGTCGTATTCGCTGCGCGATGCGCTCCGCCGGGTTCGAGATCCCGCGCTCGGGCATTACGGTCAATCTGGCGCCTGGCGATATCCGAAAGACCGGTAGCGGCTTTGACCTGCCGATAGCCATTGCGGTGCTTGCGGCCGATGGGCAGATTCCCCGCGACAATCTCGACCGCTGCCTCGTTGCCGGCGAGCTTGGCTTGGATGGCACGGTGCTTCCCGTCAAGGGCGAAGTGGCGTTCCAACTGCTGGCCCGCGACATGGGGCTGTCTTTTATCGCCGGCAGGTCTGACCAGCATGTTCCGCTGGCGGGGGTCGATTGCGGTTTTATCGATCATCTGTCGCAGCTTGCGCACGGTATGGGTGAGGCGGCTCGGCATTATTTGGATTCCGAGGGCGTCGAGGCCACCTTTGAGCCCGAGCTCGATTATGCCGACGTGTTGGGGCAGGAGGTTGCCAAGCGCGGCATAGCGCTTGCGGCGGCAGGGGAGCTGGGCTTGCTTATGATTGGGTCTCCGGGTTCGGGCAAGACCATGCTTGCGCGCCGCATGACGGGTATTTTGCCCGAACTTTCTGTTGAGGATCAGCAGGAGGCGCTGTGTATTCATTCGGTCTTGGGTGAGAACATCGATGGCCTGCTTGCAGGGCATCGGCCATTTCGAAGTCCCCATCACAGCATCTCGACAGCGGGCCTTATTGGCGGAGGGCGCCCGGTGCATCCGGGCGAGATCAGCCTTGCCCACGGCGGCGTGCTCTTTTTGGATGAGCTTGCCGAGTTTCCCACCGGTGTGCTGCAGACGCTGCGTCAGCCCATCGAACGCGGCTATGTGAGGATCGTACGCGTCGACGGGGCTTTTACCTTCCCGTCGCGCTTTCAGCTGCTGGCTGCGAGCAATCCCTGCCCCTGCGGCTTTTTGGGCGATCGTGAGGTACCGTGTCGCTGCTCGGCGGCGATGGTCGAGCGCTATCGGTCTAAACTGCGCGGTCCTTTGGCCGACCGTATCGACATGATGATCGATGTGACCCGTCCCGACCCTCAGGTGATTATCGAGGGCGCGGAGGGCATGTCGTCAGCTGAGTTACGTGACTACGTTGTGCGCGGTCGCGCTTTTCGCGCTTGGCGCGAATCCCGTATGGACGATGCGGATGCCGAGGCCAAGGATGACGAGACACGGTCCATTGACGGCGTCGTTTCGACCTTTGAGCTCGATGATGCGGCGGAGAAGTGTGTGCTCGGCCTGTCCAAACGCACGCATCTCACGGGCCGCGGCATCGTGCGCCTGGTGCGTATCGCGCGTACAATCGCTGACGTCGCCGAGAGCGAGCAGGTGACGCAGGACCATGTGCTCGAGGCGGCGATGTACCAGGGAAGGAGGGACCAATGATGGCCGAGGGAACCTTTGAGCTGCATCCAGGTGATGCGTTGTATCCCGAGACCGTTTTGGAGCTTTCTGATGTACCCCAGACGCTTTATGTGCGCGGCAACCCCGAGGTGCTTTCGACGCCCGCGCTCTCCATCATCGGCGCGCGCAAAGCCTCGCCGTACGGCCTTGAG
>USFK01000052.1 GCA_900553935.1 uncultured Collinsella sp. | reverse complement strand
GGCGCAAAGGCGCAGGCCGCGGCGGCCGTGCAGGCCGAGCCGAAAACGTACACCTACCGCATCGCGGCGACCTACCCCCACTCGACCGGCGCCTACACCCAGGGGCTGCAATACGTCGACGGGACGATGTGGGAAGGTACGGGCCAGCACGGCGAATCGGTCGTTCGGAAGACCGATCTCGCGACGGGGAAAACCGAGGTCATGGCGCGCCTGCCCCGTTCGGAGTTCGGCGAAGGAATCACCCTGCTCGGCGGGAAGCTCTACCAGCTGACCTGGCAGTCCAACACCGCGCACGTATATTCGCTGGAGAACGGGAAACTGCAAAAGGTCCGCGACTTCCGCTATCCGGGCGAAGGCTGGGGCCTCACGACCGACGGCGAGAAGCTCTACATGTCGGACGGCACGGCCACGATCCACACGGTCGATCCCGCGACGTTCCGCCGCGAAAAGCGCGTGACGGTGACCTACAAGGGCGCGCCGGTCGAATACCTCAACGAACTGGAGTGGATCGGCGACAAAATATGGGCCAACGTCTACACCACCGACCAGATCGTCGTCATCGACCCCGCGACGGGCGTCGTCGAGGGCGTCGTCGACCTCGCGGGGCTGCTGCCCGAAACGGAAATGACCGCGACGACCGACGTGCTGAACGGCATCGCCTATGACGCCGAGGGGGACCGCATCTTCGTGACGGGCAAAAACTGGCCGAAACTCTACGAAATAGAAATTACCGAAAAATAAATGACGACAACGCTATACGACCAACTGGAGCGCCGCATCCTGCTGCTCGACGGAGGCTTCGGCACGATGGTGCAGGGCTACGGACTGCAGGAGGAGGACTACCGCGGCCGGCGGTTCGCCGGCTGGCCGGTGCAGCTCAAGGGCTGCAACGACCTGCTCGCGCTGACCCGCCCGGACGTGGTGCGCGAGATTCACGAAAAATACCTGCGGGCGGGAGCCGACATCATCGAAACCGACTCGTTCAACGCCAACGCCGTGTCGCTGGCCGACTACCGGCTCGAAGAGTGCGCTTACGAGATTTCGAAGGCCGCAGCCGGAATCGCACGCAGCGCGGCCGACGAGTTCACGGCCCGCAACCCGCAGAAGCCGCGTTTCGTGGCGGGATCGGTGGGTCCCACGAACCGCACGGCCTCGATGTCGGCCGACGTACAGAATCCCGCGGCCCGCGAGGTGACCTTCGCACAACTGGTCGCAGCGTATACGGATCAGGTGCGGGGACTGGTGGACGGCGGGGCGGACATCCTGCTGGTGGAGACCGTTTTCGACACGCTCAACGCCAAGGCGGCCCTCTGGGCCATCGACACGCTCTGCGAGCGGCTGGGCCGCGCGATCCCCGTAATGGTCTCCGGAACGCTCGCCGACGCCAGCGGCCGCACCCTCTCGGGGCAGACCGTCGAGGCCTTCGCCGTCTCGGTGTCGCATGCGAACCTGCTGTCGGTCGGACTGAATTGCGCCTACGGGGCCAAGCAGCTGCTGCCCTACCTCGAACGGCTGGCGGCAGTGGCCGGAACGCGCATCTCGGCGCACCCGAACGCAGGGCTTCCCAACGTGATGGGCGGTTACGACGAGACGCCCGAAATGTTCGCCGGGGATGTCGGCGAGTATATGCGTCGCGGACTGGTGAACATCGTGGGCGGCTGCTGCGGCACGACGCCCGCCCACATATTCGAATTGTCGAAAATATCCGGAGACTACGCCCCGCGGCCCGTTCCCGCGCCGAAGCACATCACGACCTTGAGCGGTCTGGAGCCGCTGCGGATCGTCCCCGAAGCCAACTTCATCAACGTCGGCGAACGCACGAACGTCGCCGGATCGGCCCGTTTCGCAAGGCTGATCCGCGAAGCCAACTACGAAGAGGCGCTCTCGGTGGCCCGCGCACAGGTCGACGCCGGGGCGCAGATCGTCGACGTCTGCATGGACGACGGGCTGATCGACGGTCCGGCGGCGATGCGCACGTTCCTCAACCTGATGGCCTCGGAGCCGGAGATCGCCCGCGTGCCGGTGATGATCGACTCGTCGAAATGGGAGGTACTTCAAGCGGGACTTGAAGTGACGCAGGGTAAGTCGGTGGTCAACTCCATCTCGCTCAAGGAGGGCGAAGCGGAATTCCTGCGCCGGGCCGCGGAGATCCACCGCTTCGGCGCTTCGGCCGTGGTGATGCTCTTCGACGAGCGGGGCCAGGCCGACACCTTCGAACGTAAAGCAGAGGTTGCGGAGAGGGCATACAAGCTATTGACGGACAACGGATTTCCGCCCGAAGACATCATTTTCGACCCCAACGTGCTGGCCGTCGCAACGGGCATTGCGGAGCACGACGGCTACGCCAAGGCGTTCATCGACGCGACGCGCTGGATCAAGGAGCACCTTCCCCATGCGAAGGTCTCGGGCGGCGTGTCGAACCTTTCGTTCGCCTTCCGCGGCAACAACACGGTGCGCGAGGCGATGCACTCGGCGTTCCTCTACCACGCCATCCGGGCCGGAATGGACATGGGCATCGTCAACCCGCAGATGCTCAAAGTGTACAGCCAGATCGAACCCGAACTGCTCTGCCGCGTCGAGGACGTGATCCTCTGCCGCCGGGCCGACGCCGCGGAGCGGCTCGCGGAGTATGCCCACGGGGTGCAGCAGACGGCCCAGGCGCAGCCGCAGGCCCCCGACGCATGGCGTGCGGGGACGCTCGGAGAGCGTATCGCCCATGCGATGCTCAAGGGCGTGGCCGACTACGTGGAGCAGGATGCGCTGGAGGGTTACGAGGCGCTGGGAAGCCCGATGGCCGTGATCGACACGCTGCTGATGCCTGCCATGGAGCAGGTCGGCACGCTGTTCGGCGAGGGCAAGATGTTCCTGCCGCAAGTGGTGAAGACCGCCCGCGTGATGAAACGCGCGGTGGCGGCGCTGACGCCCTATATCGAACAGGGGTCGGCCGCGAATGCGCATAATTCGGGGAAAGTGCTGATCGCCACCGTGAAAGGCGACGTGCACGACATCGGCAAGAACATCGTGGCGGTCGTGATGGCCTGCAACGGTTACGAAATCCGGGACCTGGGCGTGATGGTCGAGCCGGAACGCATCGTCGAGGAGGCGGTGGCGTGGGGCGCGCAGTGCATCTGCCTGAGCGGGCTGATCACCCCGTCGCTCGACGAAATGGCCCGCGTCTGCGAGGAGCTGGAACGGCGGGGGCTGCGCATTCCGGTCATCATCGGCGGCGCGACGACCTCGGACCTCCACACGGCGGTGAAGATCGCCCCGGTTTATTCGGGCGTGGCGGTCCACTCCGCGAACGCCAGCCGCAACAGCCAGATACTGGCGCAGCTGCTCGTCGGTAATACCGCCGTTGCCGGTATCGGTCGCGCTGTCGTTCTGCTGCTGGTTCTGCAGCTCCTCGTCGGAGCCCAGCTCAACCGTGACCTTCTTCTCTTCCTTGCCGCGCATGAGCGTGATCTCGACCTTCTCGCCCACCTCGTGGCTGCGCAGCGCGATGATCAGGCCGTCGGCGCTCGAAATCTCATCGTCGCCCAGCTTGGTGATGACGTCGCCCTCCTGAATGCCGGCCTTGGCGGCAGGACCATCCTCAACGACGCTCGCCACATACGCGCCGCTATCGGTGCTCAACTTGTTGGTGCGGGCGTTAAGCGCATTGACGCTCGAAAGCGTAGCGCCCATGTACGGATGCACCGGCGTCTTACCGTCGATGATCTGGTCGGCAATGTTCTTGGCGTAGTTAACCGGAATGGCAAAACCCACGCCCGAGCTGGAGCCCGAGTAGCTCTCGATAAGCGAGTTGATACCCACAAGCTCGCCATTGTCGTTGACGAGCGCGCCGCCGGAGTTGCCCGGATTGATGGCGGCATCGGTCTGGATCATGTTGGCATAGATGGTGTTGCCGCTGGTAGAGCTCATGGCCGTGGAGCGATACAGCGCCGAGACGATACCGGTGGAGACAGACTGTTCGTTGCCGAAGGGCGAGCCGATCGCCATGACCCACTCGCCCACGTTGAGCTTGGAGGAATCACCGATCTCAATCGGCGTGAGCTTGGAGGCGTCGGCGTCCTTGAGCTTGATGACGGCCAGGTCGCTCGAAGCGTCGTTGCCCACGAACTCGGCCTCGTAGGTGGTGCCGTCGTCCATGGTCACCACGTACTGGTCATAGCCATCGACCACGTGGTTGTTGGTGAGGATATGGCCCTCGGTATCGAGCACCACGCCCGAACCGACGCTGCCCGAGTTGTCCGACTCGTCGGCAGACTGCGAAAGCGAGCCATTCTGGCCACCGCTCGAAGTGGCGGTGATGGAAACCACGGAGGGCAGGGCCTTGGCAGAAACGGCCTCGGCCAGCGTGGTGTCCTCGGAGTCGATCGTGATCTTTTGCGTCGACGAACCCGAAGCGCCCGCCGTCACGGCATTCTTGCCGCCACCGATATCGAGCGTGCCACTCATAATGAGCGCGATGACCAGCAGGGCGCCGCAGGCGCAGCCGGCAAGCGCTGTAATAAAGATCGGTAGCTTTTTGGTCTTGGTCTTGACCACCGTGTGCTTGTTCACGACCTGTTGGCCGCCCAGCGGCTTGCCAGTCTGCGTGTCGTAGGCCTGCACGTAGGGAATGTTGCCGTCGGCAGGCGTCGACTCCACCTGCACGCGCGGTTGCTGCTGAGTCTCGCCGGCGTTGCCCGCGTCCTGGGGACGCTGGGAATCGTTCTCGCTCATAGCTGCGATCCTTTCGTCAAATAACCAAAGGCCCGCCAAACACGTGGCGGGCCATCATTGTTCACGTTGAGTTGTACCCCAATATGCGGGCGTACGTGTACGAGAACGCAATCTTTTAGGAAGGCTTAAGTTCTGCTGCAAACTCGAAAGGAACCCGCACCTGCGTCAAAACCACCACAAAGGTGCCTGTCCCCTTTGTGGTGGAAATCTAGTCCTTAAACAGATAGCCCACGCCGCGGACGGTGGTGATATGTGCCGCGATCTGCGGGCCCACCTTGGAGCGGATGCGTCGGATGTGCACGTCGACGGTGCGCGTGCCGCCGCAGTACTCAAAGCCCCACACGCGGTGCAGCAGCACCTCGCGGCTGTAAGCGCGGTTGGGGTGCGTCGCCAAAAAGCTCAGCAGCGAGTACTCCATCAGCGTCAGGTCGATGGGCTCGTTATCGAGTGTCACCTGGTAGGTAGCCAGGTTAATCTCGAGGTTATCGATATTGAGTACATCGTCGGCGGTAACGGTCTCCTCCTCGCCCATCAGGCGCTGCGCGCGAGCCTTGAGCTCGTTGGGTGTCGCCGTGGGGCATACAAAGTCGGCATGCGCGTGATTGGGCAGGCGCAAGGTACCGAGCGCCTCGTCGTCAACGATCACCAACATGGGGACGCCACCACGATCGTCAAGCCACTTGGCAATCTGATCGATGCGGTCGCTGCGGATGCCATCTGAATCGAGAATCAGCAGGTCAAAGTCGTGCGCCGCAGTTGGCGAATCGGGGGTTGCCAGGCTCACCTCGACACCCAGGGTAGTCGTCAAGCTGCGGGCAAACTCGTGGAAGCGCGTCGTGCGCGCCATGAACAGGGCACTCTTTTCGGACATATCGGCCTCCAAAGAAATGAGCTCAATCGTACTGGAACAAGCCAGCGCGATTAGGAGTTCGCCAGGTAGTGCTTGATCTCCCACTCGGTGATCGTAGACTCAAACTTATGCCACTCGTCGCGCTTCTTTTTGAGGAAGAAGCTGTGGATGTGCTCGCCGAGAGCATCCTTCATAAACTGCGAGTCCTCAAACACGTCGAGCGCCTCTTTGAGCGAGCGCGGCAGCGGCGCGTAGCCGGCCTCGACCATCTGACGGTCGGTAAGCTTGAGCGTCTCGGCCGTGGCCTCGGGCGGGAGTTCCAGCTTGCGCTCGATGCCGTCCAGACCAGCCGCCAGCGTGACGGCGTTGACCAGGTACGGGTTGGCCATGGGGTCGGGACTGCGCAGCTCGATGCGCGTGGACAGCGGCTTGCCGGGCTTGTAGACCGGGATGCGGACCATACTCGCGCGGTTGCGCAGGCCCCACGTGGCGTACTGCGGCACGGAGTCGCCACCCGTGGTGATGCGCTTGTACGAGTTGACCGTGGGGTTGGTGATGGCGCTGATCTCGCGCGCGTGCGCCAAGATGCCGGCCATGTAGTGCTTGGCGATTTCGGAGAGGTGGTACTTCTCGTCGTCCTCGCCCCAAAAGACGTTGTTGCCGTCGTGGTCGAACAGCGACTGATGCAAAAACATGGCGCTGCCGTCCTCGCCCGCCAACGGCTTGGGCATAAAGGAGGCGTGGCAACCGCTCTCGTAGGCCTGCTGCTTAATGATGAGTTTGGCCGTGGTGATAGCGTCGGACATGCTCAGGGCCTCGGCGTGACGCAGGCTCAAGCCGTGCTGCGAGCGACCGGCGGCGTGGAAGGTGTACTCCACGGGCACGGACATCTTCTCGAGCGTGAGGACCGTGTTGCGGCGCAGGTCGCGGGCTGCGTCACTCACCGAAAGATCGAAGTAGCCCACGTTGTCGAGCGGCTCGGGCGTGTGCTCGTCGGGGAAGTAGTAATACTCCAGCTCGGCACCCACGTTGAGCAGATAGCCAGCCTTCTCGGCCTTGCGGAACATGCGGCGCAGGGCATCGCGCGGGTCGCCGGCAAACGGCTTGCGATCGGGAGTGCACACATCGCAGAACACGCGGGCTACGCCGTTGTGGCTCGGGCGCCACGGCAGGATCTGGAAGGTCGAAGCATCGGGGAACGCCAGCATGTCGGCTTCCTCGGGCGTGGCAAAGCCCTCGATAGCGGAGCCGTCAAAGCCAATACCCTCCTCAAAAGCGACCTCGAGGTCCTCGGGGCTAATGGCAAAGTTCTTGAGGCGGCCGAGAATGTCGACAAACCACAGACGCACAAAGCGGATGTCACGCTGCTCTACGGAGCGGAGTACGTAATCGATGTTCTGCTGGTTCATGTCGCTCCCCTTTCTTTCGGGCGGGTTTCGACTGGTCTATATCGCAGATACTATCGCAGAAAAATGTTTCCGCAGGGTTAAAGCGTATCAAGCGCTCAAAAAACGTGCGCGAGCAGGCGGTCACGAACGAATGGCTAGCGTTCAGATTCGGAAACAATTTGCCTACATGCTCGTTCCAGCGCTGGGAACTCCATCGTCACCGCATCCCAAACAACCGATCGGTCGACATTGCCGTAATCATGCGCGAGGTAATTTCTCATGCCGATAATTCCACGCCACTCAATTTCGGGATGAAGCCGCTGCGAGCGTTCCGACAACTTGCCCGCTTCTTCCGTCACCCTAAGCGCGCACATCAAAAGGGAGTCCGCCAACGCCCTCGTCCGCACGTCATTCGCATGCAGAAACTGGTCCTCGGTGATATCAAAAGCCTTGATGCGCTCGTTCGTTTCAGAGATGGCGTCCAAGACCTCTTGGGCGCGGAGGCCGTCTGACTTACGCGCGATCATAAAGGATCACTCCTTCGCGCTCGATTACCGCGGCAAGATCGGCATCAAGATGGTCGCTCGAGACAAGATCAACCTGCCTCCCAGTTTCTTTGCGCACCGCCTCACCAAACGCCGACAACGCGAAAAGACCAAAGCCCTGCTCGCGATCAACTTCGAGACGTAAGTCGATATCGCTATCGGCACGCGCTTCGCCACGGGCATACGAACCAAAAAGAATCACGGTTTTGATGGCGGGAATCGAGCTGGCTGCCTCGCGGACGGCGGACTCAATCTGGGCAGTATCCAAAATGCCCGCCGCGACGCTTTCGCTCGCAGAGCTTTTACCGAGTGAAGGAACAAACGGCAGTGAGCGCTCGCGCAGCATCTGTCTCATAAACATATTGACCGCAACAGACGAAGTCATGCCAAGTTCTTCGCACAGCTCGGCAAATGAATCTTTAATTGACGAGTCCACTCGCACACTCAGCACAGACGCAGCCATGGATACCTCCTGTATGACATTGTCTATATATTATCACACAGACTAGCGCGAGGTCGAAGCGCGGTGTTCGATGTGGCCGGGGATCTCGATGCGCTTGGGGGCGAGCTTTGCGGCATCGCCCACCGTAGTGGTAACGATGTCGATACGCTCGGACAGGCGCTCGACTACGCGCTCGGCAATGGTAAGAGTGTCCTGCGCTGCCGTGGTCACACCGCCAAAGAGCACATGGTTCCAGGGGTAATCGTCAAACGTCGCAATCTTGAGGCCAGCCGGCAACGAAGGTCCCAACTGTGCCAGCGCCTCGGTCAGGCGCAGAAAGACCAGGCCGTTGACGGCAATGAGGCCGAGCTTTTTGCCCGCATAGCCGCGGATGGTCTCGTCCAAGCGGCCAACGCCCGTGGCACCACCGTCGGTAAGTCCGAC
>USFK01000051.1 GCA_900553935.1 uncultured Collinsella sp. | reverse complement strand
TGTTGTCGGGTTTTACGTACAAAGGCATCGGTTCCTTGCTGTCACCTTGAATGTACGCGCCAACACTCCCGCCGCGGAGCAGACGCCTGCTCGCCCCAAGTCCCGCTACATCCCTGCGCTCGACGGTCTGCGCACGCTTGCCGTCGTCGCGGTGGTGCTCTATCACCTCAACCTCACGTGGGCTCAGGGCGGCCTGCTTGGCGTCACGATCTTCTTTGTGCTTTCGGGCTATCTGATCACGCGCTTGCTGCTCAACGAAGTCGCTAAGACCGGCCGTATCGACCTTAAGAGCTTCTGGATTCGCCGCATCCGTCGCCTGGTCCCCGCCGTGGTAACGGTAGTGTTCGTGACCTGCGCGCTGTGCACCATCTTTAACCACGTGATGCTCACCAAGATGCGCCCTGACATCCTGCCGTCGCTGCTGTTCTTCAACAACTGGTGGCAGATTGCCCAAAACGTCTCGTACTTCAATGCCCTGGGCGATCCCTCGCCGCTTACGCACTTTTGGTCGCTCGCCATCGAGGAACAGTTCTACCTGGTTTGGCCCCCGCTGCTGCTCGCTATGGTATCCATGCACATGAGCAAGCCCAACACGCGCCGCATGGTTCTGGGACTGGCTGCTGTCTCCGCCATCGCCATGATGGTGCTCTATAACCCCGCCGCCGACCCCAGCCGCGTGTACTACGGCACCGACACCCGCGTCTTCTCGCTGCTGCTGGGCGCCTGGATGGCCTTTATCCCCGATCGCGACCTGGCGCCGGTGTGTCTCGCTCATCGTTTGGGGCTCAATCGCCTGGCTGGCGCCGCCAAGCACGGCAAGAACGCCGAAAGCAAGCATGACGCTACGACCGACGGCGCAGCCGAGACCGTCCCGGCACAGCCGAGTGCGCTCATGCGTTTTTGGTCCTCACCTGCATCCATCGATGTGCTGGGCGTCGTGGGTCTGGTTGGCCTTGCCGCCATGGTCGCGCTCACCAACGGCTACACCGCGTTCCAGTATCGCGGCGGCACGCTGCTATGCTCCATCCTCACACTCATGGTCATCGCGGCCTGTGTGCAGCCCCAGGGAATGGTTGCCCGCGCACTGTCCGCCGAGCCGCTCGTGTGGGTTGGCAAACGCTCGTACAGCATCTACTTGTGGCACTATCCGCTACTGTTGCTCATGAACCCGGTCGCCAACATCAACGATACGCCGTGGTGGCAGTACATTTTGCAGGTGTTGTTGGTGGTCGCCGTAGCCGAATGCTCATATCGCTTTATCGAGGCGCCGTTTAGAAAGGGCGCCTTTGGGCGCACCGTATCCGAGTTCCGCAACGGCACCACCACGCCCACCAACTGGGTGCGCGCGCACGTTCCTGTCTGCGCAGCCTGCGCTGTCGTGTTGGTCGTTGCGCTGGGCGGCCTGATCTTTGTGCCCGAGACGTCTGCACTGAGCGGTGAGGGCGCCGAAGTCCTCAACAAGGAAGCCAAGAACACCGCGCCAACGGACCAACAGGCAGCCGACGACACCGACAAGGACAACGACGGCTTCCCCGATGGCTCCTACGACCTGCTGATGATCGGTGACTCCGTGTCGCTGCGCGCCGTCGATTCCTTTGACGGCGTGTTCCCCCACAGTCACATCGATGCCGAAAAGGGCCGCCAGTTTGATGCGGGCCGCGCGACATTTGAGGGCTATCTCCAACAGAACCTTGCCGGCAAGATCGTGGTCTTTGCGCTGGGAACCAATGGCTTGGTAACCGACGACCAGATCGACGCCATCATGGCCGATGCAGGAGATAAGCGTATTGTGGTGTTTGTGAACACGCGCAGCCCGCAGCCGTGGGTTGGCTCTACCAACCAGGCCATCGCCAACGCCGCCACGCGCTACAAGAACGTGCGCGTTATCGACTGGTACGGATACAGTGCCAATCGCAACGACCTGTTCGATGGCGATGGCACGCACCTGTCGACCACTGGCGTGACCGAGTACCTCAACTTGATCCACGATGCAGTCAAGAAGGACCTGCCCGTGCATCCCGAGGATCACGTCAACGATCCGCAGCCGGCGGCCGTCAAGTCTGCCACCGACGCACTCGTCAATGCGCTCGCTCTCAAGCCGCACAAGCTGGGCACCGACAAGTAACCCGCAGCAAACAACCCAAAATCACTCTTTTAGAGTCGGCCCCAAGAGGTCGCGGGCAAAAAACAGGCCGCAGCCCATGGCGGCGGCCTGTTTGGAGTCCAAAAGAGGCGCTAAGCGCTGTAGCCCATCGCTTGCAGCACAAACATGACGACCGTCAGCACCGTAATCACGGCGATAGTCGCCCACGTGAGCACGTTCCACACGCGGCCGTTGCGGTTGGCGCCCATAATGTGACGGTCGGCGGCGATAACCACTTGGAACACCAGAACCACGGGCAGTAGCACGCCATTGATGACCTGCGAGGTCATCATAATCTGGAACAGATCGACGCCGGGCATAAGCACCAGCACGGCAGAGATACCGATGATGGCCGTAATGATGCCGCGATAGACCGGGGCCTCGTCCCAGCTGCGGTCGGCACCGCGCTCCCAGCCAAATGCTTCGCAGATAGCGCTCGACGTAACGCCCGGCAGCACGCAGGCAGCCAAGAAGCTCGCCGCGACCAGGCCCGAGGCAAACAGTACCGTGGACCACTGACCCGCAATAGGCTCCAGCGCGCGGGCAGCATCGGCAGCATCGCTGATCTGAATACCTGCCGGGAACAACACCGTGCCGGTCGTGATGATAATAAAGCCGGCAATGATATCGGCAGCGATCGAGCCGCTCACGGTATCAATACGCTGCAGCACGATATCGTCCTCGCCCGCGTTCTTATCGACCACGTTGTTCTGTGCCAAGAAAATCATCCACGGCGCGATAGTGGTACCGATCGTTGCGACCACGAGCGACACGTAGCTGGGGTCATTTTGAATGTTGGGCACGACCAGGTCGACCGCGACCTCACCCCAGTTGGGGCCAGCCATAAACGCGGCGACGATATAGGTCACGAACACGCAGCTCACCAGCAGCAGAATCTTCTCGATGCGCTGGAAACTACCCGACATGGTAAGCATCCACACCAGCAGCGCCACCAACGGCACCGAGATGCTCGCCGGCACGCCAAAGAGAGCAAGGCCGCTGGCGATGCCCGCAAACTCCGAAATGGTCACAGCCGTGTTGGCGATCAACAGCGCCGCCATGGCCAACACGCTCTTGCGCACGCCAAAGCGCTCGCGAATGAGCGATGCCAGGCCCTTGCCCGTGACGCAGCCGCAGCGCGCCGCGGTCTCCTGCGTCACGATGAGCAGCACAGTCATGACGGGAAGCATCCAGAGCATCTTGTAGCCATAGCTGGCGCCCGCGCTGGAATACGTTGCAATGCCGCCGGCGTCATTGCCCGAAAGCGCCGCCAGCAGACCGGGGCCCATAGCGCCAAAGATGGCCGCGATGGTCAGCTTTTGCTTGGTGCCCGACTTTTGCTTGGTATTTTGCACGCGACCACCTAACCCATGACTGACATGGCGAGCAGCACCGCGGCGATGCAATACGCCACACACGAGATCATGACGGCAATGACGTTCATGGCGGTGCCCGACGTGTTGAGGTCATGCTCGTCACGCCAGAACAGCACCATCAGGTAGATCACGGCGCTCATGTTGCCAACCAGGCAAATGATGGCAGCGATATTAAAACACCCGGTAAAGAGTTGCTCCTCAAACATGGACGCATCGGGGAACGCGGCGGTACGCACCAATTGCGCGCACAGATAGGTCACGAGCGACAGGATCAGGCCCATACCGGTGCTCTGGAAGAAGAATCCCAGGTAGGGCTTAGGCTCGTCGTCGTGGACGTCGTATTCCAGGAAGTAGTTCTTGACGAACGACACCATGCGCGAGGCCGCCAGCAGCACGAGCGGCATGGCGCACATGGGAAACACCACCAGATGCGCGGAGCCGAGCGCCGTTCCCAGCACGGTCGCCATGATGCACGACGCGATGCCCCATACAACAACCCAGTATTGGCGATGCACGAACCAGCTGAGCACATTCGTCGAGTCGTCGGACGCGCTATCGCCCGAGCCGACACCGGCGATCTGCAGGTCCTCCTGATGCTCCTCGGCGATAACGTCCATGGCGTCGTCGAAGGTCACGATACCCAAGATGTGGCGGTTCTCGTCACAGACGGGGATAGCGACCAGGTCATACTTGGTCATCTCGTCCGTTACGTCTTCCTGGTCCTCGTCGGGCGACACATAGACCAGGTCGCGATAGGCCAGCTGACCCAACGTGGCGTCGCGGTCGGCTACGATCAGCGTGCGCAGCGAAAGCACGCCGGTCAGCATGCCGCTCGGATCCTCGGTATAGACGTAGTAGACGCTCTCGAAGTCCTCGTCGAGCTCGCGAATCGCCTCGATGGCGTCACCGACCGTTGCCGTGGCGGGCAGGGAAACAAACTCCGAGGTCATGATGCGGCCGGCGGTGTTGTCCTCATACCCCAGCAGGTTACGAATCGCCTTCTCCTCCTTGACGCCCATCAGGCGCAGGAGCTTCTCGGCCTTCTCGTAATCGAGCTCGTCGATCAGGTCGGCTGCATCGTCCGGGTCCATCATGGCCAGCATCGACGATGCGTCCGTATCGGACAGGCCCTCGAGCATCTCGGTCATAAGCTCGTCGTCATCGAACTCCGAGATGGCCTCGGCGGCCTGGGCAGTATCGAGCTGCGCAAACACCTGCGCACGTAGGCGCGGGTCGAGCTGCTCGATAATGTCGGCGATGTCGGCAGGGTGCAGCTCGCCGAGCGTCTTGTGCGACACCGAGAGCTGGATATTCTTGGTCGAGCGGTCGAGCAGGTCCATGTAGGACCAGGCGATGATATCCTCGCTCAACGGCTTGCCCAGGTGCTTCATAAAGCCCTCGGCAACATGCTCGAACGTGGGGCTGATCGCGCGCAGCAAGCCGCGGGCGCCAACCTCGGCACCCAGCAGACGCAGCTGATTTTCGCCCGACATGGAAAACTTGATGTCGTTTACGCGCACGACCTTCATGCCCTGCGTGTCGACGATCTGCTTGTTGAGCACGTCGCGTGCGAGCAAGAGCTCGGTCGGCTGCAGGTACGAAAAACGGATTTCGGTGGCCGACGCCTTAAGGTACACGCCCGTCTCGTCGATACGGTCGACCCATTTGCGCCAGCTGATCATAAACGGCGTCTTGCCGGGACCGCGGAACGCGAGCGACGTCACGTGTGGAAAAACTTCGCCGGTAGCAATACCAAAATCGTTGACCACGCCGAGCTTTTCGCCGTCGACGTCCAAGACCGGCAATTTGAGCATCTCACTCAGATAATTCAATGGTGCTCCCCATCATTATTCCTCCGAACGCGGCCGCATGTGCGGCGTCCGGGGGCTTCTGGATATGTATACGCATGCGCGGGCGGCACGCCGCTCGACGCCTACACCCCGTGCATGCGCAAAAAGCACCTGCATGGGGTCATCGACTGTATGGTCGAGGTTTGGATTTCACCTGTAACCTTTCTCTTGACCCTCATTAACCGCAGTAACTATAGCATCAGCATCGCCCTGCGGCATCGAATTTATGCGCTGCACATTGCAGGCATACCAAACGCTGACGCATCCGTGACATAGCCATTCGGGACGTTCTTAAACGACTACCCAATGACTACTCTGTGGTGTCATCGTCCTCGGCAAGTTGGGGGAACACGGCGTCCTTGGGCATGGTGACCTTCGTCAGCGAGGTGAGCTTTTTGCTCAGCGACGTGTCCGTCTTGACCAGGTCGCTGAGCGTCACGATCTTGTAGCCGTCGGCGACAAGGCCGTCGATGATCTGCGGCAGCGCCTCGAGCGTCTGCTCGGCGCATTCGTCCCTATCGGTGAGCAGCACGATATTGCCCGGCGTCACCGAATCGAGCACCGTTGAGACCTGCTCGTCGGCACCGTTGAGCAGCCAGTCGCCCGAGTCAATATTCCACGAGACCACGGCGGAGACCAGGTCCATCGCATCAATCCAGTTTTGCTCGTCAAAGGCAGCGTAGGGAGCACGCAGCAGCATCGTCTTCACGCCGGTCGCCGACTTAATCGCATCGGTGCCTTTCGTGATCTGTTCGCGTACCGTCTCACGGTCCTGACCCTTGAGCGAATCGTCGCTGTAGCTGTTGGATCCGATCTCGCACCCGGCATCGACAATCGCCTTGGCCGTGGCAGGCGAGGCCTCGGCCGCATCGCCCGAAAGGAAGAACGTCGCGGTAACGCCCTTTTCCTTGAGCACCTGCAAGATCTGTTTGGTGGCGCCGCTCGGACCCTCGTCAAACGTCAGCGCCACGTACTTTTTGTTGCCCTTGGGCGCCACGCTGGCGCACGCAACGACGCAATCGGTGGCGGGCACAACCTCGCCGCGGTCCTGCGTCTTTTCCGACTGCTCACCAACCCACACCTCGGAGCGGCCCTGGACACCCCATGTCTGCACATACTCGATAGCGCCCGTGCCCTCGACCTTGAGCTTGGGCTCGATAACCGTAGCCTGAACCTCGTGCTTCTCGTAGGTGTTACGGCCATCCTTGACCGTCACCTTCTCGCCGCCCTCAAGTTCGCGGCTATCCCATTTGCCCTGCTTCACGCGCTTGCCGTCGACCTTCACCGACAGCTTTTCGCCCCCATGGCGCTTGAGCACGCTGTCATCGACGGCCAGTAGGTCGCCTGCGTCGTAGGTGTCAGTCAACTCCTGGTCGTCTATGAGATTCTGCAGCGTAGAGCCCACGCGCACCGCGGTCTTCTGGCCGTTGAGTTCCACGTCCACGCTGCGGTTGACGTAGCCCACGACGGCAGCGATAAACAACACGAGTGCGCAACCCACGGCGATGAGCGCATAGGGCAGGCGAGACGAACGACGGGGCGTACGGCTGTTGCCGATGCGCGCGCTGCGATCGCTAAAGCCGCGGCTATGGTTGAGGTACATCGCGCCGGGCTTACGGTGACGCTTGCGCTGACCGCTGGGCAGCTGCCCCAGATCGCGGCGCGCCGTCGGACGCGTACCCGAACGCCCGTTTAAGTTGGATCCGTTTTGGCGCATATGCCCTCCCCCATAAACACAGCAAGCCGGAGCAACAGGTCTCCGGCTTGCCTCCCATCATTTGGTACGTCGCTATTTTGTAGCTTTTGACGAGCCTCCGCTCGCCTTTTGGTATTCGTCCTTAAAGGCCTTGAACATGCCGCGCGTCTTGCCGAGCTGCTTGCCCAGTGCGCGACTGCCCTTGTCCACGGCAACCGACCCCTTGTCGTCGAGCACCTTGGCGCCCTTTTTGACCTTATCGCCCACCACGACGCTGGCCTCGGCGGCCTTGGCAGCCGCACCGCCCGAATACCCGAGCGACTTGACCTCGTCCGAGACGACCATCGCGCCGTTCTCGTAGCCGCGCAGCATCGTCGGCGGCACCTGCGTGTCGCCCACCAGCACGCTCGAAGCGGCACCGGCGGTCACATAGAATGCCTGTACGATGCCCGAGCGTGGCTTGAACTCAACGTCCGAGCAGTAGCCCACGACATCGCCCGATTCCGTGCGCACGTCCATACCAACCCAGATGATGCAATCGTCCAGGTTGATGTCGAGGCGCTTGGCGGCGGCAGCATCGTACGTGTCCTTGACGTCATCGACCGCAATGGCGCCCTCGTAGACACCAATGGCGTCGAGCGCTACGAATCGGTCGGGGCGCTCGATCATGCCCGCGATATCGGACTGGCGGACCATAAAGCCGACCACGCGCGTACCGCCCGGGGTAAAGACCGGAAAGTGAATCTTTCCGAGCTTTTTAGGGCTACGCGGCGTGCCGTCCTTTTTGGTGCGCTTGTCCTCGGTAGGCTTGCGATAAATCTTGGCGCCGACAAAATCCCCGGCGCGCATTATGCCTCGGTCGAGGGCTCCGCAGCCTCGGTATCAGCCTCGACGGCGTTCTCGACCACGACGTCGGCGGCAGGCGTCACGTTGCCACCCGAAATGGCGTCGTTGAGCTGCTCGCGCAGCTGGTCCATGCGCTCGCGGGCCAGGTCGACCTTGGCGCGCAGGTCGTCGGTCTTGGCGTCGACCATCGGGCCAAAGTCATTCACCGCAGCACGGGCCTCCTCGGCGCTGTGCTCGTAGGTGTCGCGCATATTGTCCCAGGCGTCGTTGGCGATATCGGCAGCCATGGCGCGGGTCTCGGCGCCCGAGCGCGGGGCCAGAGCAACACCGATAATAGCGCCGGCAGCAGCACCAAAAAGTGCGCCGGAGACAAAGCTGAAAGTCTTACCCATGATCATTCCTCTCCTGCGGGCACGTCGGTGCCCACCGTTTGAATGCTGTCCATTATACCCGCAGCGCATCACTTGCCGCTCCGCTCATCTGCGTACGGCAAAGGCGCAGGTACGTGATGGTGATAAACGCGTAGGCCTACTCCTGAGGCATAGCCGGCATGGCCACCGTGGCACCCGGGTCCTCGCCGGCGCCGTCCACGAGCGGCAGGCCGCCCTCATGCGCA
>USFK01000050.1 GCA_900553935.1 uncultured Collinsella sp. | reverse complement strand
GCGAATGTTTGAGCCAGTTAATCTGATCGTCCAGACGCTGCGCATCGTTGGTCTTGGAGGCAGACGATCCGCCCGACTTCTTATAGAGCCAGTGGGCGGCAATGCCGTACTCGGCCTGCTCATGCATCTCGTAGGTTCGAATCTGAATCTCAAGCGGACGAGCCGTGGGGCCGATAACCGTCGTGTGGAGCGACTGGTAGTTATTGACCTTGGGCATGGCGATATAGTCTTTAAAGCGACCGGGCATGGGGTGCCACAGTGTGTGCACCGCGCCGAGCGTGGAGTAGCAATCGCGCACCGAATGGGTAATAACGCGCAGTGCCACCAGGTCGTAGATCTCGGAGAATTCCTTGCCCTTGCGCTTCATCTTTTGGTAGATGGACCAATAGTGCTTGGAACGGCCATTAATCTGGAAGCCCTCCAGGCCAATGCGGTTGAGCTCGTCGGTGAGCGTCTTGATGGTCTCTGCCAGATAGCGCTCGCGAACCTCGCGCGACTCGGCTACCATGCGCGCGATGCGCTGGTAGGCATCGGGCTCCAGGTAGAAGAAGGACAGGTCCTCGAGCTCCCACTTAATAGAGCTCATGCCCAAGCGGTCGGCCAGGGGCGCATACACGTCCATGGTCTCGCGGGCCTTAAACAGGCGACGGTCCTCGCGTAGGGCCGCCAGCGTACGCATGTTATGCAGGCGGTCGGCAAGTTTGACGATGATAACGCGGATGTCCTTGGACATGGCGAGAAACATCTTGCGCAGCGTAAGCGCCTGCTTCTCGTCCATGCTATCGACTTCGATGTTGGTGAGCTTGGTCACGCCATCGACGAGCTCGGCCACCGTATCGCCAAACAGGCCGGAAACATCGGCAAGCGAGGTCTCGGTATCCTCAACGGTATCGTGCAGCAGCGCGGCGCACACCACGTCACAGTCCATCTTGAGATCGGCCAAAATGATAGCCACCTCGACGGGATGGTTGATGTACATCTCACCCGAGCGCCGCTTTTGGTTGCAGTGCTTCTCGGCAGCAAAGCAATAGGCCTGCTCCACCTTGGAGAAGTCGTCCTCATTCATATATTTGAGGCACAGGCGCTCCAGCTTGTCGTAGCTGTCCGCCATAATCTCGGGCGGCAGCTCATCGGCATGCTTATAGTGCTCCATCTCCGAAAACGGCTGGAGGGTGGAATCATGGGCGGTACGGGCTGCGGCATCCATCGAGGTCCCCTTCCCCTAGGCCCGTGGTACGATCGGGCGGTTAACTTTGGCTAGCATATCAGAAGCGCACGAATCGAGCGCCCAGCTCCGGAAAGCCGAGAACTCCATGCGCGAGCGCAAGCCCTCCAAATAGCGAATCGACCTGCTCAATTGCACGCGGCCGGGGTTTTCGGCCATCGCGATGCGACGGGTGTCGTCAAACCCCGAAACGCGGCAGAAACCAAGCTCTTCGAAGATGCCCAGGCCGCTTTCCACCGAGCGCTCGTCGACCGGCGTGCGGGCATCGATGGCAAGGCACATCTGAGCGATGTCGATATCGCTCGCGCTAAACGAGTCGTCTCCGGTCTTGCCGCGGTTGGAGCGCCACATGGTCTGCAGCGCGCGATAGAGCGTGACGAGCTCGTCGCGCTCGGGCGCATAGCAGTCGAGCAGGCGCTCGTTAATGCGGGCGTCACGCGACGAATAGAGCAGGTGAATCACGGCAGGTAGGCCGTCGCGACCGGCGCGTCCGCTCATCTGGTTGAACTCGATGGCGCCAAACGGCATGTGGTAGAGCACGACATGGCGGATATCGGGCAGGTTCACGCCCTCACCAAAGGCAGAGGTCGAAACGATGCAACTGAGGCTTCCGTCTCGAAACGCTTCCTCGACACGGCGACGATCGAAGCGCGCAAGACCCGCGTTGTAGAACGCGATGCGGGCCGCGCAATCGGGTACCCGCTTGCGCAGCGTCTTGGCAAGCTCCACGGACTGGTCGCGCGAGTTGACGTAGATGACGGTCTTCTCCCCCGTCGCCACGATGGACACCAGGCGGTTTTCGCGGCTCGCAAGGTCTCGGTCGTCCTCGAGCTGCAAGTTCTCGCGCACCGTCTCGTCGACCACCGTACGGGTAATCGGTAGCACGCGGGCGAGCTCGGCCACAACCGGAGCCGTCGCGGTGGCCGTCGCCGCCATAACGACTGGATCGCCCAGGGCCTTGAGGATATCGGGCATGTCGAGATAGGCGCTGCGGTCGCCGCCCTTGGCAAGACCGGCATGATGCGCCTCATCGATAACGACAAAACCGATGCGCCCCGAACGCGCAAAGCGGTCGCGATGAATGGACAGGAACTCGGGCGTCGTGAGCACGATGCCGGTGCGACCCGAAGCCAAGCCGGCAAACACGTCATCGCGCGCCGCCTCCACGGTCTCGCCGGTCAGCACGCCTACGCCAATGCCGAGCGCGGCCATCGTCGACGAGAGGTGATAGGCCTGGTCGGCAACGAGCGCACGCAGCGGATAGACAAAGATGCTCGCACGCCCACGAAGGACTGCCTCGCGTGCGGCATGCACATGGAAGATAAGAGACTTGCCGCGCCCCGTCCCCATAACGGCCAGAACGCTTTGGTGATCGGCCAGGGCATCGAGCGCCTCGACCTGCGCACGGTGCGGCTGATTCGCTCCGATAAAACTGTGAATGAGAGAGCGTGTGAGCTCGGTATAGGAAAGCTGGGCGAGCGTTTGGCGCTTGTGGGACTCCAGACGAAGACCGGCGTCCGTAGGCTCCACGCCGCGGCGAAGCTCACATGCCGGGTCGTCAACGCAGGGCGCCGTGGTATCGCGGACCAAGACATCCTTGATCATGAGCTTGGGCTTTACGCGACCTTGCCAATGCTCAGCCACGGCCTCGAACACCAAGTCGACGGCGCTATCGCAATTGATGAGCTTATCGATCTGCGGCACGCGGAACATAATGGCCGGCACACTCGCGGCGCCATCGGTCGCCACGAAGCGCATGTGCTCGCCGGTTTTGCCCACCACGGCGCGATCGCACATTGTCACGCCCTCGGCAGCCAGCAGCGGCACCTTGTTGCCCTGGCCAAACGGCTCAAGACGGGAGATCTGCTCGATGGTCTCGATATTCAGCTCGGAAAGGTCGACGGTGGCGGCGACCTCGTCGGTGTCTTCAAAGTCCTCGGCGGAAAGCTCCGATAGCACGGCGGAAAGGCGGCGGCGGAACTCATCGAGCTTGGATGCCTCGATGGTCACACCCACCGCACCGGCATGTCCGCCGCGACGAATCAGCAGGTCGGAACAACGCTCGACGGCGTCAAACAGGTTAACTTTGCCCACCGAGCGACCAGAGCCGCGCGCGATACCGTCCTCGATCGAGAACAGCAGCGCCGGCACGTGATAGCGATTGGTCAAGCGGCTCGCCACGATGCCTTTGACGCCCTCGTGCCAGCCCTCGCCGCCCACGACGATTGCGCGCCCGCCGTCATAAGTCTCCTCGACCTTCGCCATGGCATCGCGCGTGAGCTCCGCCTCGATCTCACGGCGTTGGCGATTGATTTCCTCGAGCTCGGCTGCCAGTGCACTTGCTTCGATAGGATCACGGGCAAGCAGCAGGTCGAGCGCCAGCTTGGGATCAGCCATGCGGCCGGCAGCATTCAGACGAGGGATGAGCGAAAACGACAGGCCGTCGGCCGTAATGGTAGAAAGGTCGGCCTTGGCAAGTGCGGCAAGCGCGATATAGCCGGGACGGGCCGTCACGCGCATCTGCTGGATGCCCTCGGCGACCAGTGCGCGATTCTCGGGCGTGAGCGGCATCATGTCGGACACGGTGCCCAGCGCCGCGACCTCGATCAGCGAACGCCAATACGACGGCTTGCCCAAACGCTCGCCCAGGACCTGCACCAGCTTGAGTGCCACGCCGGCACCGGCAAGCTCGCGCGAGGGGCCCTCGTCCTCGAGCTTGGGGTCGGTCAGGGGCACGCCCTGCGGCACCTGGTCGGAGGGCTCGTGATGGTCCGTGACCACCAAATCGATCCCCAGGCTCTCCAGATAGGAGACTTCTTCCTTGGCGGCAATACCGTTATCGACGGTCACGATCAGCTGAGGGCGAGCGAGCTCGTTAACGCGGTCGAGCGCCGCGCGCGAAAGACCGTAGCCCTCGTCAAAGCGATGCGGAATAAACGGCGTGACATCGGCGCCAAACGTGCGCAGTGCCTCGGTCAACAGGCAGGTCGACGTAATACCGTCAACGTCAAAATCGCCAAAGACCGCAATGTGCTCGTGGTTGCAAATAGCACGCTCGACGCGGTCGGCAACGACCGCCATGCCCGGAATAACGAGTGGGTCGGCCCAGTCGCGATCGAGCGAAGGCGTCAAAAACAGCTGACCTTCTTCGATGGATGTAATGCCGTGCGCGACCATAATACGCGCCACCAGCCCGGGAATGCCCAGGCCAGCCGAAAGCTCCTTTTCGAGCTCGGGGTTTTGCTGAGCGACCGCCCAGCGATGCGTCGTCTTAAGCGATGACATAGGCGCCCACCCCCGATAGGGGCAGGTCGCCGCGATACCTCTCACGGTTCATAGCGATGAGTCCTCTGTGTATGCCCGCTTCGGCAGGCAGATCTGTTGAACGGATTTATTATACCGTGCAGAGCAGACGCAAATCGCCGCAGCACGCCGCGGTTTCGGTAAACGATGCCGGTAATAGCCTCGAAATATTCGAGCGTTTCTGACGCACGGACGCATGCGAGCGTCTAGCATATCCATTCAAAACGGGTTCACGGGCAAAGGGAGTCACAAGCGCATATGAAGCAATGGGTTGGACTGGGCAAGTTTCTCGCGGGGCACATGCAGGTCATCGTTCCGATTTGCGTGGCACTCGGCGTGCTCTTTCCCCAACAGATTGGCGTACTCAAGCCCATCGTTCCCACCTTGTTTGCCTTTATGACGTTTCAGGGTGCGCTCAGCAACACCTTTCACCAGGTAACCGAGGTGTTCCGCCGTCCGTTGCACCTAGTCTTGGCGCTGCTCGTCTCGGCGGTGCTTATTCCCATCGCGGCGTATGCCATGGGGTCACTCTTCTTTGGCTCCAACCCCAACCTTGTCTGCGGCATTGTGCTCGAATACAGCGTGCCCGTGGCCGTCACCGCTTTTATGTGGATCAGCATGTTCGGCGGCAACGGCCCGCTCGCGCTCACCATCATCCTGACGTCCTCGGTTATCTCACCTGTGACGATTCCGCTTACGCTCAAGCTCCTGCTGGGCGCCACCGTCTCGATCGACGTGCCGAGCATGATGCAGAACATGGCCTTTATGATCGCCATCCCCGCTGTGCTCGGTATTGCCATCAATGAACTCACGCGCGGCTGGGGCCACGAGAAACTCTCTCCCGTGCTCTCGCCCGCCTGCAAGTTCATGATGATGGGCGTCATCGCGTCCAACTCCACCGCTATGAGTGAGTACGTGCTGCACATAAACGCGGTGCGCCTGGAAGTCGCCCTCTTTATTTTGGTCTTCGCCATCAGCGGCTTTGTCGTCGGTTTTCTGGTCGCACGTGCGCTGCATCTGCCATATAGCGAGACGACTACCATGTGCTTTACCTGCGGCATGCGCAACATCTCTTCGGGTGCCGTCATTGCCACGCAGTACTTTCCGGGCGAAGTCGTGTTCCCCGTCATGTGCGGAACATTGTTTCAGCAGGTGCTGGCCTCGCTTATCGGGCATCTTTTTGAGCGTCTGACCGGCGAGGAGCGCGCCGCCCAGCGCAAGCGGGTCGAGGCCGGTCGCGACGCCATGACACGCTAGCTTGACCGCGTTGTTCGCGCACCGCCTTGTCACCCCAGCATCTTAGGATGAACGCGCGAGCTATGTGGACTACGCCTCTAACGGCACGATCTTGGTGCCATGCAGCTCGAAGACGCCAAGCGCTGCCGCTACGGCGTCTCGGTTGGCCGTGGTAATGCCGCCGCCGGGAAGGATGGTCACACGGCCGGTCGCATACTCGACAAGACGCGACAGGTGCTCCAGGTTGTCCTCAATCGGCGTGCCGGCCGCACCACCGTGCGTCAGGATGCGCGCAACGCCGCACTCGACAAGCGTGTCGATGGCATCGAGCTGAGCCTCGGTCGCAAGCTGGTCAAATGCCATATGGAAGGTAATGTCGACAGGCTCGCGCTTGCACTCCTCGACTGCACATCCCGCAGCCATTACAAGAGCGCCGAGTGTGAGCTCGTCGAGTGCCCATCCGCCAGCACAAGGCTTGCAGCAGCCAAAGACCAGACCATCGACGCCGGCACTCACCGCAAGTCCCAGGTCCATCTCCATCATGCGCAGCTCGTCTTGGTTGTAGCAAAAGTCGCCGCCGCGCGGACGAATCATGCACATCACGCGCGCATCGCGCTCGTGAGCGTAATTGACCGTAGCGCTGATAACGCCGGCGGAAGGCGTGGTGCCGCCAACGGCCAAGTTGTCGCACAGCTCAATGCGAACCGCACCGGCCTCGATAGCCGCCGGTACCCGCCCAAAGTTCTCGGCGCAAAACTCGTACAGCATAGATAGCCCCCAGAAGACATTTCTATTTCCACACGGCATTGTCGCACGTTAAATAGCAACCCGCACGATGGAACAAAACCTTGACAAGGAGTGTCCCAAAGTGCCGGCACATAAGGAACGTCCCCAGGTGCCACCTTGAGCGATGGGCACTCATTTAAGTACGTCCCCAATGAGTACCCGCAGGGGACAGACAGACCGGACTCCCTATACGACAACTGTTGACATCATATACTATGTGTCATATAGTAGGTGTTACATAGTATACTACGAAAGGAGGTGTGCGGATGGAGGCACAGATGAAGCGCGGCTTCCTAGAGGCCTGCGTGCTCGCGGCCGTCTCCGGCAAGGAATCCTACGGCTATCAGATCGTGAAGGACGTGCCCGTGAGCATGGGGCTCACGGAGTCCACGCTCTATCCGTTGCTCAAGCGCCTGGAGAAGGCGGGGTGTATCACGGCGCGCTCCGCCGAGCACAACGGGCGGCTGCGAAAGTACTACCGCATCACGGACGCCGGGCATGAGCGTATCGCCGAGTTCCTCGCCGAATGGCCATCCGTGCAGGAGATCTACCGTTACGTGAAGGGAGCGCACCATGACGCGCGATGAGTTCTTGAACCGGCTGGGCGAGCTTCTGGCCTGCCTGCCGGCAGATCAGGTAAAGGAAACGCAGGAGTTCTACGCGGAGGCCATCGCCGACCGTATGGAGGACGGCATGACGGAGGCCGAGGCCGTGGCCGCCATGGGCACGCCCGGTGAGGTCGCCGAGGCAACGCTCGACGAACTGCCCGCCGTGCCGCGCGCAATTGCGAGGACCAAGCGCAAGAGCACGGCGCTTCTATGGGCGCTCGCCATCGTGGGCTCTCCGGTATGGATTCCGCTGCTGCTCGCGTTCGTCGCCGTTGCCGCTGCAGTCTACATCTGTATTTGGGTTCTTGCGCTCTGCGTGTGGATCGTGGCCGCGGCATTCGGGGGCGCGGGCCTGGTAGGGCTCCTGTTCGCCGTGGACGGCATCATTATCGGGCATGTTCCGTACGTTTTGGCCTCGATGGGAATGGGATTCGCTTCCATCGGTGTGGCGCTCCTCACGGGAGCCGGCGCCTGGACGGCGTCCAAGCAGATCGCGCGCCTCTCTGCCCTTTGGGCGAAGAAAGCCGTTTCGCCCTTCTGGAAAGATCGAGGCAATAAGAGCCGCATGGGCGCCGAAGCGGCGCCGCTCACGGCATAGGAAGGAGTGCAAACATGTCCAGCGTAAAAAGGATTTACCTTGCCGTAGCGGGTGGGCTTGTTGCCACGGGGCTCGTCCTGGCTGCTATCGGATTTGTGGCCTCCGGCTTTAACCTCGCTGTGCTCAACACGCAGATCGACCTGCGCGACGACACCATCATTCTGGGTGGTGTTGAAATAGACGACCCGACAGGGCTTCCACTCATCGAGCAGCTTGCCGAGGTCGGCGAGATCCATATTGGATCTGCAACGACTGGTTCGTCTTCTCCTCGCAAATGGTCGAGCTCGTAGCAGCCGTCCCCCCCCCCTTCGGGCGCACCACGACGGGCATGAGCACGCCGCGCTCGGAGCCTTTTTGCGAGACCTTCCGTCACGCTCTTCCTGCGTGGTGAACCGGTCATCGACCGACGAGAGGCTGATGGGAATCTCTCGACTTCGGGCCAAACCCGCTCACCGATCTGGTCTTCCTTCGTGATGCGCACATAAGCGAGCAGACACCGCGCAGTGCTTCAGCGCGGCCGCACTTCCACGTCTATGACGGAGGTGCCCGGCGGCGTCTTGGCAATCCCCTTGTTTGCAGGCGTTAGCGCGTGGGGATCGCCCACCCGGGGGTCGAGGCCGCCGAGGACGGCGGCGAACCTCGCGGTGTCATTCGACATCGCGAGGTTCCCGGACCATGACCACCTGGCCTCGTACCGCGGCATAGCCCCAAGGGTGAGGAGCTTCGGCACGTCGATCAGGGCGCCCGCGCAGCGTCGGCCGGTCCGCCGTTCGGCAGAACG
>USFK01000049.1 GCA_900553935.1 uncultured Collinsella sp. | reverse complement strand
GGTCTGCTGATCCTCGGCGTGCTGCAGCCGATGCTGCTGGTGCTGGCCGCGGCATTGATCCTCTCGGGCGTTCTCGCCCGGCGGCTCTCGAAGCGGATCGTCGACCCGCTCAACCGGCTCGACCTCGACCACCCGCTGCACAGCGGCAGCTATGAGGAGCTGGCGCCGCTGCTCGGGCGCATCAACCGCCAGCACTTGCAGATCGACGAGCAGATGATGCAGGAAGCCGTGGACATCAAGAAGGCCGTCAAGCCCGATCAGGTGCTGATGGTCGTCGATGCCATGACCGGCCAGGATATCGTCAACGTCGTCTCGACCTTCGCCGAGCGCACCGACTTTGACGGCGTGATCATCTCCAAGCTCGACGGCGATGCCCGTGGTGGCGGCGCGCTTTCCGTGCGCCAGGTGACCGGCAAGCCCATCAAGTTCGTGAGCATGGGCGAGAAGCCCGATTCGCTGGAGCCGTTCTACCCCGACCGTATGGCCAAGCGAATCTTGGGCATGGGCGACGTCGTAGGTATTATCGAGAAGGCCCAGGAGGCCGCCGATGCCGAGCAGCTCGAGGCCGCCGAGCGCATGCTGCGCGAGGGCTTTACCATGAACGACATGCTCGACCAGATGAAAGCCGTTAAGAAGATGGGCGGCATGAAGGGCATTCTCGGCATGCTCCCCGGTGGCCAGCGCGCGCTCAACCAGATGGGCGGCAACTTGGACGAGGGCATCTTCGACAAGAACGAGGCCATCATTATGTCGATGACCAAGGAGGAACGCCTGCGCCCCTCCATCATCAACGGCCAGCGTCGCGCCCGCATTGCCAAGGGCGCCGGCGTGACCCCCACCGAGGTCAACAGCCTTATGAAGCAGTGGGGCGAGATGAACAAGATGATGGGACGCATGCGCACGATGGCCAATCAGGCGCAGGCCGGCGGCAAGAAGGGCAAAAAGGGCAAGAAGGGCAAGAAGATGCGCATGCCCAATATCCCTGGCCTGGACGCTATGGGTCTGGGCAGCATGGGCGGCCTGGGTACGGGCGGTCCCAAGTCCGATATGGAGCTGCTGCGCCAGATGGAAGCGCAGATGCGTAATAAGAAATAGAGCTGTAATTCCAGCTTGATATGGCAAAGGCCACTCGGAAGCTGCCGGGTGGCCTTTGTTGTTGGCTTTGATTGTTGGATTGCGTTCAGTATCGCGCCCCGAGCTCGCGGTGCCGTGCCGTTAGTGGCAGCCGCAGCCCTCGTGGCCCTCGTGCTCGTGATGGCCGTGGCAGCTGCAGGAATCGCCATGCTCGTGAGTGTGGTCGTGGCCGTGACCATGGCAGTCGCAGGTGGCCTCGCCGGTCTGCGCGAGCGTGCCGGCAATGAGGGCCTCGACGCAAGCGTCGCAGCTGCCCTGGGCACCTGCGTATACTGTGATGCCGGCTTGGGCAAGCGCGTTGATAGCGCCACCGCCGATGCCGCCGCAGATGAGCGTGTCCACGCCGCCGTTGGCGAGCAGGCCCGCAAGGGCACCGTGGCCGGTGCCGCCGGTGCCCACGACCTGCTCGTTGAGTACCTTGCCATCCTGAATGTCGTAGATCTTGAACTGCTCACTGCGGCCAAAGTGCATAAAGATGTTGCCGTTGTCGTACGTGGTTGCCACCCTCATGGTGTCGACCTCCTTTGCTGGCCATGCGGCCGTTGCCGTGGTAATGGGGGAGTACGCGATATTGCCGCCTTCGATGATGAGCGCCCGACCATTGACCAATGCGTTTGCCACCTTGCGATGCGCGCGGCTGCAAATAGCTGCCACCGTGGCACGGGCGATGCCCATTTGCTGGGCGACAGCCTCTTGGTTGAGACCTTCCAGGTCGTACAGGCGCAGGACTTCGAGCTCGTCAACCGTCATGTCGATGGCGTCTCCGCTGGCAAGGCCATCGGGGGTAAAGTCGCGATATTCGGGGATGATCCCAACGCGGCGCAGTTTTTCGCGTCTTCCTGCCATGTGCTCTCCTTATCTGACATATGTCAACAATAGAATAGCGAACGCGCAGATTTATGCAATGAACTTCTGGCATATGCCAGAAATTGAGGGCTTATGTTTGGGCTGTGGGGCCGCATGTGCCTGGGCTACAATGAATCTCGCTTATAGGCGACTGACAGGAGGGTCAATGAGCAAGGCTGATCAACAGTTTGTAACCATGTGCCGCGATATTCTGGACCATGGCACCACCACCGAGGGCCAAAAGGTCCGCCCGGTGTGGGAGGACGGCACCCCTGCCTATACCATTAAAAACTTTGGCGTCACGGCCCGCTACGACCTGCGTGAGGAGTTTCCGGCGCTTACCCTGCGTCGCACGGCCCTCAAATCTGCCATGGATGAGATCCTATGGATCTATCAAAAGAAGTCCAATAACGTGCATGACCTCAACAGCCATATTTGGGATGAGTGGGCCGACGAGACCGGCTCCATCGGCAAGGCCTACGGGTATCAGATTGGGCAGAAGAGCCATTATGCCGAAGGTGACTTCGATCAGATGGACCGTGTGCTGTACGACCTCAAGAACACGCCGTACAGCCGCCGCATTATGACGAATACCTACGTGTTTAGCGACCTGTCCGAGATGCACCTGTATCCGTGCGCCTACAGCGTGACGTATAACGTGACGCAGCGCCCGCAGGATGATAAACCGACGCTCAACATGATTCTCAACCAGCGCAGCCAGGACATTTTGGCTGCGAACAACTGGAATGTGTGCCAGTACGCCATTTTGCTGATGATGGTCGCGCAGTCGGTCGATATGATTCCCGGCGAGTTGCTGCATGTGATTGCCGATGCCCACATTTACGACCGTCATGTCGATATCGTCCGCGAGCTTATCGAGCGTCCGCAGTTTGCCGCGCCTAAGGTAACGCTTAACCCCGATGTGCATGACTTCTATGCGTTTACGACCGACGACCTGATTGTCGAGGGCTATGAGCACGGCCCGCAGGTCAAGAACATCCCCATTGCGGTGTAGGTGACGCGCATGACGTGTAAGCTTTCTGCCATTGTCGCCGTGTGCGATGACTGGGGTATTGGGTGCGAGGGCGACATGGTGGTGTCCAACCGTGCCGACATGCGTCATTTTGTGGCGTGCACCAAAGGTTGCCCGGTTATTATGGGGCGCAAGACCCTGCTGAGTTTTCCCGGCGCACGACCGCTCAAGAACCGCCGCAATATCGTGCTCACGCGCGATGAGGACTTTGCTCCCGAGGGCGTCGACGTGGTGCATAGCATCGACGAAGCGCTCGCCGCGGTAGCCGATGAGCCCGTTGCGTGGGTGATTGGCGGCGGCGATGTCTATCGGCAGTTTTTGCCGTATTGCGTCGAGGCCGAGGTCACGCATAACCATTGCGTGCATGACGTGGATACGTACTTTCCCGATTTGGATGCCGATCCCGCGTGGGAGATTGCGCGGCGCGAAGGGGTTGCCACGATTGCC
Organism: uncultured Collinsella sp.; assembly: GCA_900553935.1. Taxonomy (GTDB): domain Bacteria; phylum Actinomycetota; class Coriobacteriia; order Coriobacteriales; family Coriobacteriaceae; genus Collinsella. The sequence continues at coordinate 5,276 of USFK01000049.1, read as the reverse complement.
GCGGGCGAGGGTGACGAAGGCCTCGATTATGAGTTCGTGACGTATCGTCGCGTTGAGGCGTAAATCTCCTATTTGCCCACGGTATTATCGGGTTGGAATGATTGAGGGGCGGCGCTTGGCGTCGCCTCGTTTGATATAGATGCTGCTGTAAGAAGGGTGCGGGCTGGCTACTATGACTGATGCCGTTGAGGTGCTGCGAATCGATTCGCTCGAGGACGAGCGGCTCGATGCCTATGTGCGACTGACCGAGCGTGAGCTGCGCTGCGTACTGGAGCCGCAGAAGGGCATCTTTATCGCCGAGAGCGCCAAGGTCATCGAGCGTGCGGTGCGTGCCGGATACGAGCCGGTGAGCTTTCTTTTGGGCGAGCGCTGGCTCGACCAGATGATGCCGCTGTTTGAGCGCTTGGTTGTGCGCGAGGGAGCGGGTCCGGTCCCGGTGTTCGTGGCCTCGATGGAGCTCATGGAGCGGCTGACGGGTTTTAACGTGACGCGCGGTGCGCTCGCGGCATTTCGTCGCCCGCGACAGATTCCGGTTGATGAGTTCTTGGGCGGCGTCGTCGAGGCGGCGGGGGAGCGCCCGGTGCGCGTGTGCGTGCTCGAGGGCATTGTCGACCATACCAATGTGGGCGCAATATTCCGCTCGGCGGCCGCGCTCAACGTCGACGGCATTCTGGTGAGCCCTACGTGCTGCGACCCGCTGTATCGTCGCTCGGCCCGCGTGAGCATGGGCACCGTGTTTCAAGTGCCGTGGACGCGTATTGGCAGTGAGGCTCGCGTGTGGCCACATGATGGCCTGGCCGCGCTTCATGATGCCGGTTTTTCGTGTGCCGCTATGGCGTTGACGGATGATTCCGTTTCGCTGGACGATCCTGTGCTGCAGAAGATTGATCGCTTGGCGATTTTTATGGGTACCGAGGGTGCCGGCTTGGGCGCCAAGACCATTGCCGGCTGCGACCGAGCCGTGCGCATTCCGATGGCGCACGGGGTCGATTCGCTCAACGTGGCCGCGGCGAGCGCCGTCGCCTTTTGGCAGCTGTGCCCGCACGTGAGCAACGAGTACCACTACCAGCCGGGTTTGTATCACTAGGCAGATATTCCGCACCGCGCTCTGATTCGGGGTGTTTCGGTCGCCGCCAGTCGGTGCTAAGCTGGTTTTGGCTTTGGTTTTAAATTGCTGTTTTGTCGGTTGACGTGCGCTTTTGGGGAGGGCGTGTGGCTAAGAAATCTACGGCTATCGATGTAACGCAAGGTGTCATTTGGCAGCAATTGCTGTCGCTGTGCGTTCCCATCTTTTTTAGTTCGTTTTTTCAGCAGGCTTACACGCTTATCGGCACCTATATCGTCGGTCAGTTTGGCGGCAAGCTTGCGCTTGGCGGCATTCAAGCCACGATGGTGCTCACCGAGCTCTGCATTGGTTTTTGCGTTGGCGTTGGCGCCGGTTGTGCCGTTATCACGGGTCATTATTTTGGTCAGCACGATAGCGAGCGTCTGAGCCGTTCGGTCCATACAGCCATGACGCTTGCTTTGGTGGGCGGCATCGTCATTTCCATTCTTGGCATGGTTTTTGTCGAGCCCATGCTGGTGTTGATGAATACGCCGCACGAGCTACTTGCCGAGGGCGTTGCCTATGCTCGCTGTTATTTTGCCGCGATGGTTGCGGCACTGCTGCTTAATATGGGAACCGCACTGCTGCGTGCCGTGGGGGATACGCGCGGTCCCGCTGTGATCATTGCCTCTGGCTGCCTTGTTAACGTCGTGCTGGATATCATCTTTGTCGCTGTGTTGCATATGGAGGCGCTGGGCTGCGGCATCGCGGTAGCGCTGACCATTTGCTCCAATGCAACGATGATCGTGTTGCGCATGATGCGCGCTCCGGGTGCATGGCGTCTTTCGCTGTCTAAGCTCGGCATCGATCGCGGTATTTGTAAGAGTATGATCTCGTGCGGTCTGCCACTCGGTTTTCAATCGGCTGCCTATTCGATCTCGAACGTGCTGATCCAGATGTCGGTCAACTCGTTTGGTGCCGATGTCACCACGGCATGGGGTCTATCTGGGCGCCTGGATGGCATTATCTGGATGGTGACCGAGGCGCTCGGCGTATCGATCACTACGTTCTCGGCGCAGAACTTTGGTGCGCGCAATTACGATCGCATGCGAAAGGGATACCACACGTCGCTCGTGCTGTCGTTTATGCTCATTGGTGGCCTGTCTGCCGTGCTGCTTGTGTTCTCGGGTCCGTTGTCGCGTTTGTTCATCGACGATGCCGCGATTTCGGCCTACACCACGACGATTCTTCATTTCATCGCGCCGTTCTACGCGATCTTCTCGATTATCGAAAACGCGTCTGGCTCCATCCGCGGCGCTGGCGTGAGCTTCCAGCCTATGATGCTCACGATCTTCGGCACGGTCGTGCTCCGCGTGGCGTGGGTGTTCGCGATTATGCCGCTTGACCCCTCGCTCGAGCATCTGCTGCTGGTCTACCCCGTAACCTGGGTAATCACCGCCATGATGTTCACCGTCTACCATCACAGCGGCAACTGGCTAGGCCGCGCCACTGCCTAGCCATTGCGGACGTCCCCAATGGCTAGTATTCGATTCCTTGGCGGGCTAGGAGGCCTTCGTCGAAGTAGTGTTTGACGGGGCGCATTTCGGTTACTAGGTCGGCAAGGTCGGCGAGGGGCAGCAAACCGCGGCCGGTGAGCACGAGCTCGGTGGTGGCGGGCTTCAGCGCGATCAGTCCCTCCACATCTTCGCGCGTCACAAAACCTCGGCGCATAGCCTCGCCGAGTTCATCCAAAATCAGAACGTCGACCTGTGATATCTGCTCACGTGCGAGCTCCACGATCTGTGCGGCGCAAGCCTCGGGCGTGTCGCGATCGGCCTGCACAATACGCAGCCCCAGGCGCGGCGCGGCTTCGTGTTCGGCGCAGTGTAGCTTTTTGGCAAACTGCAGCATGAGTACGTCGAGCCCATAACCTGTGGCGCGCAAAGCCAGCCCCAGGGCGGCCGTGGTTTTGCCCTTGCCGTCGCCCGTGTAAATCTGAACCTTGCCGACTTCCAGTGATGCCATCTCTGTCCTTTCGTGCCCGGCGTCGGTTTATCGCCGTCCGGGTTGGGTATTCTAGATATCATTATCAACCCCAGTAGATGGAGTTCAAGCAGATGGAGATGGATGACAACAAACGTAGACGGAATATGATCCTCTACGTGCTCATCGCCTTCGTCGTCTACCTCGTGCTCTCGACCGTTCTGTTCCCCAACATCGGTCACACGCAGCAGATTACGAAGACCGATTACTCGACCTTTGTCAAAGCGCTCGATAAGAAGAGCGTCGACAAGGTCGAATACAACACGGACGATTACACGATTTATTACACCAAGAAGGGCGAGGACGAGAACATCGCCTACAAGACGACCGGTGTGCCGAACGATGCGGGCTTTACCGATCGCGTGCTTGAATCCGGTGCGTCCCTGGAATCGGTCGTTCCCGATAAAAACTCGGGTCTGATGACCTATTACCTGCTTACGCTCATCCTTCCCATGGCCATCTTCTTCCTCATCGGTTGGTGGCTCAACCGCCGCATGAAGAAGGCCATGGGTGATGACGGTCCCTCGATGAACTTTGGCGGCGGTGGTTTTGGTGGCGGCGGACTGGGCAAGTCCGGTGCACGCGTGATCGCTTCCAAGGATGTGGGCGTGACCTTTAAGGACGTTGCTGGCCAGGAAGAGGCCAAGGAGTCTCTCAAGGAGGTCGTCGACTTTCTGGAGAAGCCGCAACGCTACGAGGAAATTGGCGCCAAGCTGCCGCGCGGTGCTCTCCTTGTTGGCCCTCCGGGTACCGGTAAGACCCTGCTTGCCAAGGCCGTTGCCGGCGAGGCGGGCGTGCCGTTCTTTAGCATTTCGGGTTCTGAGTTCGTCGAGATGTTCGTCGGCCGTGGTGCTGCCAAGGTGCGCGACCTGTTTAAGCAGGCTAAGGAAAAGGCCCCCTGTATCGTATTCATCGATGAGATCGATACGATCGGCAAGAAGCGCGATGGCGGCGGCTTTAGCGGCAACGACGAGCGCGAGCAGACGCTCAACCAGCTGCTGACCGAGATGGACGGCTTCGATAACCACAAGGGTATCGTCGTTCTCGCTGCCACCAACCGTCCCGACAGCCTTGATCCGGCCCTGCTGCGCCCCGGTCGTTTTGATCGCCGCATCCCCGTTGAACTGCCCGACCTGACTGGCCGCAAGAACATCCTCGAGCTGCATGCCAAGAGCGTGAAGACGCAGCCGCCGATCGACCTGACCGCGATTGCCCGTGCCACGCCCGGTGCCTCGGGCGCCGACCTGGCTAACATCATCAACGAGGGCGCCCTGCGCGCCGTCCGCGAGGGTCGCAAGCGCGCCACGCAGGACGATTTTGAGGAGTCGGTGGAGGTCGTCATCGCCGGCCAGCAGCGTAAGTCCACGGTGCTGTCCGATCACGAGAAGCAGGTTGTTTCGTACCACGAGATCGGCCATGCCATCGTTGCCGCTCGCCAGAAGGGCTCTGCGCCGGTCACGAAGATCACCATCGTGCCGCGCACGAGTGGTGCTCTGGGCTACACCATGCAGGTCGAGGAGGATGAGCGCTTCCTGACCACACGCCAGGAGGTCCTGGACAAGCTCGCCGTCTATTGCGGTGGCCGTGCTGCCGAGGAGCTCATCTTTGGTGAGATGACGACCGGCGCCGCCAACGATATCGAGCAGGCCACCAAGCTCGCCCGCAACATGGTGACGCGCTTTGGTATGTCCGATGAGTTTGGCATGATGGCGCTCGGTACCGTTCAGAATGCGTACCTCAACCAGGACACGTCGCTCACCTGCGCCCCCGGTACGGCCGAGCGCGTGGACGCGATTGTCGCCAAGCTGATCGAGGATGCGCACGATCGCGCCCTGCAGATCCTGAAGGAGAACAAGTTCAAGCTGCACGAGCTGGCTCGTTATCTGTACAAGAAGGAGACGATCACGGGCGAGGAGTTCATGAATCTCCTCACTCGCGAGAATCCGCTGATGCCAAATCAGCAGTAAGTCTGGTTGCGCAGTTTTGAACGCCCCATTTGAGTGCCGATCTCAAATGGGGCGTTTAGTTTGTTGGGAGGGATGTAGATGAAAATCGTGGTAAGTGCCTGCTTGATGGGAGAGAGCTGCAAATATAACGGGCTCGACAATTACCATCGCGCGTTGGTCGAGGCCTGCGAGCGAACGGGGACCGAGGTTCTTTTGGTGTGCCCCGAGGTCTTCGGTGGCCT
>USFK01000048.1 GCA_900553935.1 uncultured Collinsella sp. | reverse complement strand
TCGCCATCCTCGCGGTCATCGCCTGCACCGGCGCTATCCTTATCACCACTGCCGGCGAGGGTCTGGGTGAGCGTCCCGAGCCAATCCTTTCGTCGCGCACGACCGAGAGCGATGCGGATAGCACTGGTCAATCGCAAAGCCAGCAGGACGACCCGCAGGGCAACTCCGCATCCACCAACTCGTCTTCGGACATCCCTGATCAGTCGCAGAGTGCCGATTCCTCTACGTCCAACAGTGGCACGCCGTCCGGCACGACCGACTCAAGCCAAACGACTGACGGTTCGCAGACGAACACGGGCGGCCAGACAAGCGACACCACGTCTGGAACGGGCACAGCAGACAGCAACAACAGCAATTCGAGCGGCACCACATCGGGCACGACATCTGACAGTTCAAGCCAAGGCACGACATCGGGCAACTAGGCGCTGCATCCCCAGATAGGCAACCTGTACAACGGGCGCGAATCGACAGCGGTTCGCGCCCGTTTGCCTTGGGCGCCGCCATGGCGAGCGCCATTCGATGGATGCTTTACATGTGTAAAGAGGAGATTTGCCATGAGCAAGACAATAGTTAGGCCCACGCTTTCGCTGGGCAACCGCATCTATCTGTATCGCCTGCTGCGCGATGCGATTGGATGCGGCAAGCAAACGTTTATGACGCAGGTCGAAGAGGCTCTCGCCGCTGGCGACATGACCGCTTATGACCTGGGCTTCGAATCCACGCGCGAGCTGCTCGAGGAGCTTGACGACTGCATTAAGCTGACCGTCTTTAAGGGCGGTCGCCTGTATGCCACCGTCATCGCCAACGAGGCCTGGGATACCGCCCTTGCCAAAGGCGAGGACAAGCCCAAGGCTGCCAAGGGTGCCAAGCAGTCCTACAAAAAGAAAAAGCGCGGCGAGAAAGACCTCAAGGCCGTGCGTCCCAAGCACGTTAAGCATCCCGAGCCCGAAGCTATGGTTGAAGCCGTACCGGAACCCGAGCCCGAGACAGAGATCGAAGTCGCTATTGAGGTAACAGCAGAAGCCGAAACCGAAATCGCCGCCACGACCGATCCCGAAGTCACATCAGAGCAGGAAGCCACTGCGGAGCTCAACGAGGCTCCCAAGTCGACAACCGAAGAAGCCGCTGACCAGCCCGAGACGTCTGCGTTCCAAAACAGCGATGTCTTTGGCAACAAGGCCGAGGACGATCAGTCCGATGAGCCCGCCGATCAAGACGCTACCGAGTCGACGCCGGAGCCCGAGACACCGCAGCCCGCCATCTCGCTCACGGTCGTCTATGACCCCGAGAACGCAAACGCCGGCATCACCACCATGGCCTCCACGCCCATCGAGGCAAAGCTGTCTGTCAAGGCAGAGGACGCCCCGCAAGCCGATGCCAAAACCGAGACTGAAGACACATCCGTCTCCGTGGAACCGACAGATTCCGCAGTTAAGCCGGAACCGGTGCCTGAGTCTGCACCCGTCATCGAGTCCGCATCCGAACCTGTCTATGACCAGATTCCCGCACCGGCTCCGGTCCCCGCTGCAGTACCGGCCCCCGCACCTGCAACGCCCGCCATCCCCGAGGACTTCCCCGTCGATTTCGCAACCGAAGTCTTCTGCCCCGGCCCGCTTCTGCACCAGTTGTCGACCTATCTCCCCTACGGCGCCGACACGCTCGGCATCGTCGGCGAGTACTACTGGATCGCCCGCGAGCGCGGTACCATCGAGGCCGCGCGAAACCGCGCAAGCTTCCCCCTGCGCTACACACAGGCCGGCGAGCGCCGCGAGGTTGCCGTGCGCATCCGCCGCAACACCACCGGCGGTCTCGGAGCCACCTGGGCCATCGATAAAGTCGAACCTTCTACCAAGTAACAAAAAGGGACGATAACCCTCAAGGTTATCGTCCCTTTCTCATTAGGTCACCTGAGCTCGACTAATCGCGCGTCAGCTTGCGGTGAATACGATGCGGCTGGGCTGCGTCCTCGCCCAGGCGCTCGATGCGGTTGGCCTGATAGGCCTCGAAGTTGCCCTCGAACCAATACCAGTTGCCCGGGTTCTCGTCGGTGCCCTCCCACGCCAGGATGTGCGTGGCAACGCGGTCTAGGAACATACGGTCGTGGCTAATGACCACCGAGCAGCCCGGGAACTCGAGCAGCGCCGCTTCGAGCGAGGACAGCGTCTCGACGTCGAGGTCGTTCGTGGGCTCGTCGAGGAGCAGCAGGTTGCCGCCCTGCTTGAGCGTGAGCGCCAAGTTCAGACGGTTGCGCTCGCCACCGGAGAGTACGCCGGCGCGCTTCTGCTGGTCCTGGCCCTTAAAGCCAAAGCTCGCCACGTACGCGCGGCTCGGAACCTCGGTCTCGCCGACCATCATGTGGTCCAGGCCGTCCGAGACGACCTCCCATAGGTTCTTATCGGGGTCGATGCCGGAACGGTTCTGGTCGACGTAAGAAATCTTGACGGTCTCGCCCACCTCGAGCTCGCCCGAAGTCAGCGGCTCCAAACCCACGATGGTCTTGAAGAGCGTGGTCTTGCCGACACCGTTGGGGCCGATGACGCCCACGATGCCGTTACGCGGCAGGGTGAATGAAAGGTCGTCGATGAGCACGCGGCCATCGAACTCCTTGTGCAGGTGATGGGCCTCGAGCACCTTGTTGCCCAGACGCGGGCCCACAGGGATGCGGATGTCGGTCCAGTCGAGCTTCTGGCTTGCGCGGGCCTCGGCCTCCATCTCCTCGTAGCGAGCCAGACGGGCCTTGTTCTTGGCCTGGCGAGCCTTGGGCGAGCTGCGTACCCACTCGAGCTCGGCCTCCATGCGCTTGGCGAGCTTGGCATCGCGGTTGCCCTGCGCCTCAATACGCGCGGCCTTGGTCTCCAGATACGTGGAGTAGTTGCCCTTGTAGGGATAAAGGTGGCCGCGGTCGACCTCGCAGATCCACTCGGCAACGTTATCCAGGAAGTAGCGATCGTGCGTGACGGCAAGCACCGCGCCCTGGTAGTTGTGCAGGAAGTGCTCGAGCCACAGGATCGACTCGGCGTCCAAGTGGTTGGTGGGCTCGTCGAGCAGCAGCAGGTCGGGAGCCTCGAGCAGCAGTTTGCACAGCGCCACGCGACGACGCTCGCCGCCGGAGAGCACGTTAACCGGCATGTCGGAATCGGGCAGCTGCAAGGCGTCCATGGCCTGGCCGAGCTTGGAATCGATATCCCAGCCGTCGGCGGTATCAATCTCGTCCTGGAGCTTGCCCATCTCGGCCATGAGGGCGTCCATGTCGCAATCCGGGTCGCACATCTCCTCGCCGATCTTATTGAAGCGATCGACCTTGGCGATCATATCGCCAAACGCCATGCGCACGTTCTCGATAACGGTCTTGTCGTCGTCGAGCGGCGGTTCCTGCTGCAGGATACCCACGGTGTAGCCGGGGGTGAGCCTGGCATCGCCGTTTGAGACCTCCTCGATACCGGCCATGATCTTGAGCAGGGTCGACTTGCCCATGCCGTTGGGGCCCACGACACCGATCTTGGCACCGGGGTAGAAGCTCAGGGTCACGTCGTCAAGGATTACCTTGTCGCCATGGGCCTTGCGAGCCTGATACATCTGGTAGATAAACTCCGCCATTTGCCTGTTTTATCCTTTCTACCTGCTGTTTCCCTATTCTTGTTTCGCTTTAGTGGAAACGAAATGAGGAAATCAGCTCTGAAACTTAACGAAAAAGGGGCATGGTTGCCCACGCCCCTAATACTACCTGGGAAAAGTCCCCCAGAACATACTATGAACTGCGTACGCTAGTTTTCCGCAACCTTAGCGAACGGCTCGCTGCGATTTACGCCACAGCAGATACGAGTAGACGTAGACGGCTCCGACCGAACCAAACGCCAGCACCGCAATCACCGCGGCGACGACTTCACTCGAAAGCACGCTACCCGCCACGCCCATCACAATCAAACCAACACCCAGCACCATAAAGCAAGCACCGCCAAAGCGCTGTGTGCGGCGCCAGTTCTCGGGATCGGCAAGCGCCCAGGGCGTCTTGATACCGAGCGTATAGTTCTGCTTCACACGCGGCAAGTAGTTGCCTACGCCGATGAACAGCAAACCGATGGCACCGGAAATCAGCACGTTGACCGAACCGACCGCCGGCACCACGCCCCAGACCGTAAGCTCACCCAACCAGCTTATGGCACACATGAACAAGGTGAAGGCGATTACGAAGCCCTGATAGAACTTGCCCGAGGTTCGATATGCCTCACCTTTGGGATCGACGCGCGGCACCACGCAGAACATTGCGAGAAGCGCCAGAGGCAGCACGCCGAGCGCGGAGGCCATCCAGCTAGGACCCCAACCGTCGACGGCGCCGTTCGCGCCCCAGTGCGTGGGAATCTGCGCAGGCAAGCTCGGCATCACTATCAGATGCGCTGCGACATTGGCGACGCATAGAGCGACCAGCGCAATCCACACGCGCGACGATACCCCCGTGGAATGAATGCCTTTGTTTTCGTTATTCATCCTTATCACCTTCAGTGTTTGTAAAGCCCATAAACCAACCGATCAAGTCCTGCATGACGGTGGTGTTTAAGCTGTAAACGATGTTTTGGCCATGACGTTCGTCAGTCACCAACCCGGCGTTTTTGAGCGTCGCCAAGTGATGGCTCAATGATGGCTTGCTGATGTCAAAATGCTCGGCAAGCTCCCCAGCCGTGCAATTGCCCTCGCGCAGCAGTTCTAAAATGCGCCGTCGTGTAGGATCGGCCAGCGCTTTAAAACCCTCTCCCGGCATAAGACCTCCTCTCACCATCTCTCATAACGCGCACACTATACTCGATATTTAGATGTTTGTCTAACTATCTAATCGAAATGCTTCAAACCACATCAAAGTAAGCGCCATCGCAACCTATGGGCGATTACCTATAATGGCGATAGCTAAAACACGATTCGCTTCCCCATCGGAGGATGTCTATGACCGAAACCACAGCCGCAACTCCCAACGAGACACGCGACACCAAGCTCGAAATCATCATGGGCCGCAAGGCACTCGATAAGCTCGCCGATGCTACGGTGCTGGTGCTCGGCTGCGGAGGCGTGGGCTCCAACTGCTGCGAGGCACTCGCCCGCGGCGGCATCGGACATTTTGTGATTCTGGACAAGGACATCATCGCGCCCAGCAATATCAATCGCCAGGCCATCGCCTTTCACAGCACCATCGGCAAGCGCAAGGTCGATGTTATGGAAGCCATGATTCGCGATATCAATCCCGCTGCCACCGTTATCAAGCGCACCGAATACCTGTTGAGCGATAACATCGATGATTTCTTTGCGAGCGTTTTGGAGCAGACGGACGGCAAGCTCGACTACGTCGTCGACGCCATCGACACCATCTCGGCCAAGCTCACCATTGCCAAATATGCTCAGGACCACGGCATTCGTTTGGTTAGTTCCATGGGCGGGGCCAACAAGCTCCACCCCGAATGCCTGCGTTTTGCCGACATCTTTGACACCGTGCGCGATCCTATGAGCCGCATCATGCGCAAAGAGTGCAAAAAGCGTGGCATCAAGAGCCTTCACGTGCTGTTTAGCTGCGAGGAATCGGTAAAGACCCAGCCTCGCGACCCTTCCAACATCCACGAGCGTACCGAGTTGGGAACCGCGAGCTTTATGCCGCCCATCATGGGCCAGATGATCGCCGGCGAGGTTATCCGAGAGATCAGCGGACGCGGCACCGAGCACGTGCGCGCCGACGGCCAGCGCTTGGACTAGCAGGGATGCCGCGATGGAGCCGCAGTTGTTTGATGCACACTGTCATCTTGATTTGATGGCCTGCCCGGATACCGTTGCCGATGAGACGACGGCACTGGGCCTGGGTCTATTTGACTGCGGCGTCGACCCACGCGACTTCGCGGCAGCAAAAACACGCGCCAGTCACCACCCGAACATCATCGCGGGCGTCGGCCTCCATCCCTGGTGGCTCGCCGACGGCCGATGCAGCGCTACCGAAATCGACCTGCTTTGCGAAGTCGCTGCACAAGAACGCTTGATCGGCGAGGTCGGGCTCGACTTTTCCGCTCGTTTTGCCGGAAGCGAGCCGCTACAAGTACAGGCATTTGACCGGCTCTGCGATGCACTCGCGCAGCACCCTCTTGCCGGGCGCGTGATATCAATTCACGCTGTTCGTTCGGCAGGAACCGTACTGGACGCCCTTGAGTCATATGGATTACTCACCCCAAGCCCCAACTCCCCCGCCATCATCTTTCACTGGTTTAGCGGCACCTCGGACGAACTCGTCCGCGCGCGCGATGCAGGCTGCTATTTTTCCGTCAGCGAGCGCATGCTCGCCACCAAGCGCGGTCGTGAATACGCCCGACAGATTCCACTCGACCGCCTGCTGTTCGAAACCGACGCTCCGGCCGAGCCGCAAGCGGATACAAGCGCACGGCAGCTCATCGCATCGCTAAAAAGCGTCTCCCGGCGCATCGCCGAACTTAAAAACTGCGCTGTGGAGAGCGTCGAATCGATTGCTTTGGGGAATTCGCACTCCATTTTTGACTTCCGCTGACCCCGGTGGGCAAAAAATGCCAAATATGAGTACTGTTGCAAAGCTAGTCACATTATTTTGCAACAAATTAGCGCCTTGTTAATGTACATCAGTTCATTAACAAGGCGCTTTAACATGGGCAAAGCCATATCAAGCAGGCTTTAATCATCCCCAGACACTCAACTAGGGTCTCAAAGGCTTGATTTTGCTGTTACCAAAATAGTGACAGTACTCATGTTTGGCATTTTTTGCCCACTCGCTCCCAGAAAGGCCCCAAAGACCCCCTAAGAAAGCTCAAGCAGTTCCGGCAGCTGGTCGATGATCTTGTCCGCGGCATCCTGGCTAAAGCCAAACCGCTCCTCGCGCTTGGCAATCACCGTTAACCCCGCGCGTTTGCCGGCAGTGATACCAGGCACCGAATCCTCAACGCAGCAGCAACGGTCCGCAGGCAGCCCCAACAGATCCAGCGCATGCAGGTAGATGTCGGGCTCGGGCTTACTCTCCTTAAACTGCTCGCCGCTCACCACGTACTCAAAGGCGTCCGACAGTCCGCATGCATGGAGCACCTCTTCGATGCTGACCATGGGAGACGAACTCGCCAGCGCCACACGGACGCCGCGGCGCGGCAGCTCTCGAATCGTATCAACGGCACCCGGGTTGATCAAAGCCTGATAGTCGCGCGGGCGCTTATGCGCCCACTCGTCCCAACGGGCCAACGCTTCCTCGCCAGTGAAATGCCCCCTACCGGCGCGCTCAAACCAATCGACCAGCATATGCAGGAAGAACTGATGTGAGGTGCCAACCTGCCCGTTTAGCTCCTCTTGGGTTAGATTCAGCCCAAGCTCCTTGGCAAACGCGGCGGTCTCCCCCAGGTAGTAATACTCGGTATCGACGATGACGCCATCCATGTCAAAGATAACGGCGTCGAACGGAAATGCAGACACGGCACCCTCCCTAACAAAAGGGCGCCCGCAAGCGGACGCCCGAACCATACACTATCGGCGATTCTAACCCAGCAGTTGGTCAAGTGCTACCGCGATACCGTCTTCGTTGTTGTTGGCGGTCACCATCTGGGCCACGGCCTTAACCTCATCGACGGCGTTGCCCATGGCAACACCGGTGCCGGCCCACTCAATCATGGACTTGTCGTTCTGGCCGTCGCCAAACGAGACGACCTCGCTGGCATCGATACCGAGCTTGGGCAGGGCACCCTCGAGCGCACGGGCCTTGTCGATACCGGGCGCCGTGTACTCAAAGTACCAGTCGGCCGTAAACATGCCCGAAAGCGTCTGGGTAAAGGGCGCATACATCTCCTCGTAATGCGCCTGCAGGTAGGTCGGATCACCCGCCGTCAGCAGCTTGTCCACGGGATAAGTGTCCACGACCTCATGCAAGCTCTCGACCTCGCGAATCTTAAGATCGCACGCATCGCGCTCATACTTGACGATATTCTTCTGCGAACCGTCCGGCAGTGTGATCATGCAATGGTACGAGTCCTCGACGTGCAAATCGCGACCGAGCGAAATCATAGGGATCACGTCATAGTTTTGCAGATGATCAATCAGACGGTGCAGTTCGTCAGCCGGCATAGCCTGGTCAAAAAGGACATCATCGGTCTGAGCGTCGACCACGCGCGCGCCATTAAAGGCAACTAGCAGACCGTCATGGTTTTGAAGGTCGAGCTCCTGCGCCAAGGCGTGCAACCCCCATGCGGGACGGCCCGAAGCCAAGATGAGCTTAATGCCCGACTCCTGCGCCGCGAGCAGCTTCTCGCGCGTACGCGGGCCGATGACCTTTTGGTCGTTGGTGAGCGTACCGTCGATATCCATTGCGATGGCTTTGATTGCCATATATGCCTCCCTGTCATTGAACAACCTTGTCTGAGCCATCATACAGAACACCCACGGCGGCGCTGTTTGCAACGGGAAAAATGTCATATTGTCCCAAACATGAACGGCGCGCCTTCGACGATTGCGATGCCCGTCGAGGCGCCTCCCGATACATTCCATCCTATCCAAATAGCAAGGGGCCCGTATCCCAACGGATACGGGCCCCTTTCAGCCATAAGCCAACTCGGCCGTAAAAACTACTTGCGATGCGCGCGATAGAACTCGATGAGTGCCTGGGTCGAAGCGTCCTGCTCGGCCTTGGCGGCGTCGTCGTGGAAGGCAGGAGTGATCTGCTTGGCAAGCTGCTTGCCGAGCTCGACGCCCCACTGGTCGTAGGAGT